>JBEELY010000218.1:0-5143 GCA_041167925.1 Pseudomonadota bacterium
AGAGTTGATTTTTGATGTCATTTCTGATGCCGCAGGCCATTTTTTCTGAATCTGAACAGGGCTTGATGCTGCTTGCATCGCCCTGGATGAGCTTTCGCACCTGGCGCCCCCGCCGTGGTCCGGTGCGGGCCCTGCTCAAGGACGAGCACAGCATGACGCTGGCCTGGCTGACTGGCGTCCGAGCCGCGCTCTGGGAAAGTATCGAATCCGGCACCACGCTCACCAGGCTGCGCCGCCAGGGGAGTCGCTGCGTGCAAGTGATGACCTGGAGCTCTTTGTAGCTCGCCTGCTCGAGAGCGGCGCTGCGTACCATCCCTCGGGCCGGGCAGCCCTCGTGACCCGGCCCGATGCGCCCGCTCCCCTGCCAGGCGATCCCACCGACGAGGCGCAGGTGCAAGCGTGGATGGCTGCTCAGGGCTATCCCTTTGAGGCCCGCTGGCCTCTGGCCAGCACGTCCACCTCGATGCGCGAGGCCATGGATCGGCTCGACTTCCTGCGCGAATCCGGCGTGTTTCAGATCCAGTTCGAGTCGGGGTCTCGCGAGCATCCAGACCACCCATCCGAGCCCTTCGGATCTGCACCGCGCTGCGCCGCCACGAAGGTGGTCGCCCTGGCGGCGCACATTCGCACGGCCGCACGCGCACAGGGCTTTGCCTGCGTCTGAATGATGACCGTCTGCGCAAAGCGATCGGCCCGCACTGCGCAGACCGCTGGTTCAGTAGCGGTTCACGTCTTCGGTGGCCGTTGACTGATCGCTGCGCCGTTTGAAGACCGTACGGAATGCCAGGGTGGCCACAAGTGAACCGATGGCAAAAACGCTGATGTCGCGCACTGCCGAATAGCCGTCACCAAAAAACTGCAGCAGCGCCACCAGGGCCATGCCGATTGCGAAGCCCAGCAAAATGAAGGACAGCGTCAGCACCTCGGCGATGGCCAGGACTGCCGCAAGAATGAGACTGATCTGCCAGGCCTGCATGGACTGCCCTCACTCGATGCCGTTCACAGCTTGCCCATCAGGCGACCCAGCGCACCGTTCAGGCCAGCCAGGACATCCGAAGGCACCAGCACCAGCTTGGAATTGGGGCCTTTGCCCAGCTCCTGCACGGCATTGGCCTGCAGCTTGCGGATTTCGAACTCCACGGCGCCTTCACCACCATCGCCAATTGCCCGTGCCACCGCCGACACTGCATAGGCCTCGGCATCGGCTCGCACCTTGACCGCCTCGGCCTGCTTCTGGGCGGCATAGAGCTGGGCATCGGCATCGAGTTCAGTCGCCTGCTTGCGCCCTTCGGCCTCACGCACCACCGCGCGCCGGTTACGCTCGGCATTGAGCTGCAGTTGCATGGCCTGCCGGGTCTCGGCATCAACATCCACTTCAAGAATTTCAACGCGGGTCAACACGATGCCCCACTCCTGCGAGACCGCAGCGAGGTCATTTTCAATCTGCTCAGACAGCTGACGTCGGTTGGACTGCACGCCGTCGAGGTCGGTCTGACCGATCACGCTGCGCACCGTGCCATTGACCAGAGTCAGGATGGCGTCATCGACATTGTCGATGCGGTACATGGTCTTGGAGGCATCCGAGATCCGATAGAGCACTGCAAGCGAGATGGCGATGGTGACGTTGTCGAGGGTGATCGCATTGATGGGCTTGGGCGGCAGCTGCCGCTCAAGAATCAGCACCTTGTGGCGTACCGTCTCGAAGAAGGGAATCAGCAGGTGCAGGCCGGCTTCCATCTTGCGGTGATAGCGGCCGAGCCGCTCCACCAGCCAGTTTTCAGACTGCGGCACAATTTTGACGGCTGCCCGGATAACGACGACGACCAGCACCGCCAGAACAACCAGCACCAGGGTGGAAACTTCAAAGCCGGGCATGTCGCATCCTGTCAGTCAATGGTGGCGCCGGACGCCTTCACAATGGCGGCCCACATCTTGAGCTCGTCCTGCAGCAACCGGGCCAGCTCGGCGGGGGTGCTGCCTGCCACCTCGGCGCCCTGACCGCCCAGCCGCTCGGCAAAGTCGGGCGGGGTGATCACGCGGTTGCCGAGCTCGGCAATGCGCTCCACCACCGCCTTGGGCGTGCCGGCCGGTGCAAACAGGCCATACCAGGAGTTGGCATGCAGGCCAGGCAAAGACTCGTGCAGCGTGGGCAGTTCGGGGGCCAGGCGGGTGCGTTTCTCGGTGGCCACGCCGAGCACCTTGAGCTGACCGCTCTTCACGAAGGGCATCACGCCAGGAAAGCTGCCAAAGGTGATGGGCACCTGACCCGCTGCCACATCGGTCGCAGCTGCCGCCGCCGTGCGGTAGGGGATGTGCACAAGATGCAACCCAGCCCGCTGGTTGAGCATCACGCCGAGCAGGTGATTGAGTGTGCCATTGCCTGCCGAGGCATAGTCGATGCGCCCCGGACGCGGCTTGGCGTACGCGATCAGCTCCTTGAGCGTATTGGCCGGAAACTTCGGATGCGCCACCAGCAGATACGGTGCGGTGGCCACCGTCATGACCGGCTCGAAATCCTTCACCGGATCAAAGCCCGGATTGCGATAGAGCGCAGGATTGATGGTCTGTGCGCTCTGCGCGGTCAGCATCAGGGTGTGCCCATCCTTGGGTGCGCGGGCCGCCAGGGCGGTGCCCACGTTGCCACCCGCACCGGTACGGTTCTCGACGACCACAGGCTGCCCCACGGCGGCCGACAGGCGCTGGGCAAAGGCGCGGGCCACGGTATCGTTGGCCCCGCCCGCCCCCTGAGGAACGATCAGGGTCACGGGCTTGCTCGGCCAGGTCTCCTGGGCGCCCGAAGGCGTGGCCAGGCTCAGCAGGGGCAGCGCAGGTGCGGCGCGAAGAAGCGAACGGCGTCGGGCAAGGATCATGGTCAGCGAGGTCAGCAGAGTCGGTGGGTGCGATGGTGTCAATCGCGTCGGTGGGGTCGGTGTTCAGGCGGAGGGCCCCAGGCGTCGCACGGCGCGGCCGAGCCGGGCCACAGCCTCGCGGATCTGCTCGGGCGTGGGCGTTGAAAAGGACAGGCGCAGTGCGGCCGGATCAGGGCGGTCTGCAAAGTAAATATCGCCGGGCACGAAGGTGACTTTTTCTTCGATTGCCAGCGGCAGCAGATCGCGCGCACTGGCCGGGCGACGCAGCCGGCCCCAGGCGAACATGCCGCCCTGGGGAAACTGCATGTCGAGCTCGCCAGCCAGATGCTCATCCAGCGCCTCACGCAGCGCGGTGGCCCGCGCCCGATAGGCCTCAATGATGAGTGGCATGCGCGTACTCAGACGCCCGGCCTGCAGGTACTTCTGTACCGTGACCTGAGTAAAGCCCGGATTGGAGATGTCGTCGAGCTGGCGGGCCATCATGCAGGCGCGACGCAGCGCGGGCTCGGCAATCAGCCAGGCCACGCGCAGGCCCGGCGCGATCACCTTGGAAAAGCTGCCCAAATGGACGACCCAGGCACGAGAGCCGGGCACTTCGTCGGTCAGCGCCAGCAAATGGGGCTCGGGCTCGCCGGCAAAGCGCAACCGGCCATAAGGATCGTCTTCGGCGATCACGATGCGATGCTCGACCGCGAGCTGCAGGAGCCGGATGCGCCGCGCTCGGGTCATGGTGGCGCCGCTCGGATTGGCAAAGGTGGGCACCACGTAAAGCAGACGCGGTCGTGGCAGCGAGGGGTCGCGCAGCATGGCCTCGAGCTCATCGACCTGCAGGCCGTCGGCATCCACCCCCACCGTGAGTGTGCGCGCTCCGGCCACCTGCAGCACCCGGATCGGGCCGGTGTAGGTGGGTCGCTCAAGCATGGCGCAATCGCCGGGCTGCATGAGGGTGCGCACCAGCAGATCGAAGCCCTGGGCCGAACCAGAGGTGACCAGCACCTCATCGGGATGCACCCGGGTGCCGGCCTCGGCCATCCAGCCGCAGATGGCCTCGCGCAGGGCAGCCTGGCCCTCGCTCGGACCGTACTGCAGACTGGCCACAGTGGCATCGCGCAGCGCAGCCTGAGAGGCCTCCATCAGGCCCTCGCGATCGAAGAGGTCAGGCCCCGGATAACCGCCCGCAAGTGCGAGCATGCCAGGCTGGGACATCATGCGACCGAGCTCGCGCACGATGGACTCGCCAATGTTGCGATAGGCCGGGCGGACGTAATCGGCAGGTGACGGCGCCGATGCAGGGGCTGTTCCAGCGAGCAGGGACGAGGCAGATGATGGAGCTGGCGCGTTCATTCGGCAATGCTCGCACAATCCCGAAGCGCGGCACGCAATCCCTCGCGGTTCAGCCGGGCGTCAGGCGCGGCGGGCGCGTTCTCGGGCCAGCAGATCCAGGCCTGCACCGAGCAGCAGCGCAATGCCGCACCACGCCATGAAGTCCGGCACATCGCCCCAGATCGCCCAGCCCAGCACCAGCGCAAAGAGCAGCCCGCTGTAGCGAAAAGGCGCAATCGCCGAGAGATCCCCCGAGCGGGTACTGGCCACGATCAGGTGGTAAGCCGAGGCCAGGAACACCGAGGTCAATGCCAGCCAGGCCAGCGACGCGGGCGGCGGATCGACCCAGCCCTGCAGCAGGGTGACGACGCCCGCAATGACGGTCACCGTGATGGAGGTGGCAAAGGTGATAGCGAGCGACGGCGTGGTGCGCGGAATGCGCCGCGTGGCCAGATCGCGCAGCGCATGCATGAAGGTCGCCCCCAGGCAGAGCAGGGCGTAGACATTGAAGCCTTCGGCGCGAGGCTGAACGATGAGCAGCACCCCTGCGAAGCCAACACCGATCGCCATCCAGCGCCGGGCATCCACGCGCTCGCCCAGCATGGGCACGGCCAGGGCCGCAATAAAAAGAGGTGCGGCCATGTTGATCGCAGTGGCATTGGCGATCGGCAGGTGAAAGAGCGAGATGAGATAGCCGAAGGTGGCCAGCGCATCGACGCAGGCGCGCCCCGCCACCCAGGGATGACGCAGCTCACGGGGACGGATGGGCACGGATGTAGCCCGCGCCACGGCGAGCACAAGAACACTGGCCATCACACCCCGAATGAAAATCAGCTGTGCGGCAGGCAGGGTTTCACTGACCTGCTTGATGATGGCGTCGTTGGTAATGAAGCAGGCCATGGCCGCGACCATGAGCCAGATGCCACGGGCATTGCGATCGCGCTGCACCC
>JBEELY010000097.1:0-3307 GCA_041167925.1 Pseudomonadota bacterium
GCCGATGCACTCCTGCACGGTGGCGTTGACCCCACCCTTCTGACAGCTCAGGGCTTCGTTGATGCCCTGATTGCACCCTTGATGGCTGTGGGCGGACTCCGCCTTCTGCCCACAAAACAGCATCTGCGGTTTTCGCGGGATGCGGTATTTCACACGGCGACTCTCCTCGTCAGTGGGCTGTTCCTCCTGTCCATGGCGGCCATCGGTTACGGGCTTCGAATTTTCGGATCGACCTGGGGTGCGGTGCTTCAGTGGATCCTGCTTTTTGCCGCTGCCATCACCCTGCTCGTACTGTTGGGATCGGGTCATGTCCGCGCACAGCTCAGAGTCTGGATCAACAAACACTTCTTCAGTCAGCGCTATGACTACCGGAAGGAGTGGATGCGTCTGACCAGCCTGCTTTCCGGATCCTCCTCGCTCGAAGACCAGAAGCGGGCTACGGCGGCACGCGGACTGCAGGCACTGGTTGACATGGTGGAATCGACAGGCGGCCAGATCTGGACGCAGGATGTCGCAGGCGCATGGCGGCTGCGCGCCCGGTTGAATGTGCACGCAGGCCCCGATCTCGCAGCCCATGACAGCCTGGCCGATTTTCTGGGGAGCAGCGGCTGGATCATCGATATCGATGATTGGCGCGACGGCAGGGCACCCCAGGGCTGCCCGCCGATGGTCGGCTGGCTCAAAAGCGATTCCGAGGCCTGGCTCCTGATGGCGATCTCAGTGCAATCGGTCCCGGTCGCGCTGGTACAACTGCAGCGCCCCCTTGCTCCGATCCCTCTGGACTGGGAGGTTCGAGATCTGCTGAAGGCCGCTGGTCAGCAGGTGGCGGGCCTGCTGCGGACCGAACAGGCACTTGAATCCCTGGTCCAGGCGCGTCAGTTTGACTCTTTCAATCGCATGAGCGCGTTCGTGGTTCATGACCTCAAGAACCTCGTGGCCCAACTCGGGCTGATGCTCAAGAACGCGGAACGGCATCGCGACAATCCACAGTTCCAGGCCGACATGCTTGAAACGGCAGCGCATGTGCAGGAACGGATGCAGTCCATGCTCCTTCAGCTTAGAGACGGAACACGCCCGATTGAGGCTGTCCAGCCAGTTGATCTCGACGCCTGCCTAGAACGGGTCGTTCAACGGCGCCCGTGGCCCGATCCGCAACCTCAATTGCTGCTTGAATCGCTCGAAGAGCGTAGCGAGCACACAAGCGGCACAGCAACATTCCAGGTCCAGGTCTTGGCACACGCCGACCGTCTCGAGCGGGTCATCGGGCATCTGATCCAGAACGGTATCGAGGCCAGTGAAACACGTTCTCCAGTCCAGGTCAGGCGGCGGGTCGAATCGGGTCAGGCTGTGATCGAAGTCATCGACCGAGGACGAGGCATGAGCGCAGACTTTGTCAGCGATGAACTTTTCAAGCCTTTTCGCACGACCAAGGCCCACGGCATGGGCATTGGCGCGTTTGAGAGCCGCGAGTACATCCATGAAATCGGTGGTGTGCTCGTGGTCCGAAGCTCACCTGGGCAAGGCAGCACCTTCAGTATCCGCATTCCACTTCGGAAAGAATCTCCATGAGCAGCACCCGCCCTATTCTCCTGATGGTCGAAGACGATCTCGGACTGCAAAAGCAGCTGCGCTGGAGCTTCGATGCCTATGAGGTGGTGATCGCCGAGGATTTCGACAGCGCGATGGCCGCAGTGCGACGTCACGAGCCCTCGGTCATGACTCTGGACCTCGGACTGCCGCCGAATCCAGACAGCACTGATGAGGGTTTCCGCATCCTGTCGGCGGTGATGGCACTGCGACCGTCCACCAAGGTGATTGCCCTGACCGGCCAGCACGATCGGGCCAATGCACTGCGAGCGATCGAACTGGGCGCCTATGATTTTTTTGCCAAGCCCTTCGAGCCCGACGTGCTGGGACTGGTCATTGGTCGCGCCTTCAGACTGGCCGAGCTGGAATCCGAAAACCAGCGCCTGAAGCAGATAAGCGCAGAAGAAAGCATTCCTGGTCTGATCAGCCGTGACCCTTCGATGCTCAAGCTGGCACGCCAGGTTGAGCGTTTGGCGCCCACCCAGGCCACGGTCTTGCTGCATGGTGAATCGGGAACAGGAAAAGAAATTTTTGCCCGTGCGCTGCATAGCGGCTCACCCCGCAAGAGCAAGCGGTTCGTCGCCATCAACTGTGCAGCCATTCCCGATGCCCTCCTCGAGTCCGAGCTCTTCGGCTACGAGAAAGGTGCATTTACCGGTGCGGTGCGTACCACGCCGGGCAAGGTCGAGACAGCAGATGGCGGCACCCTCTTTCTTGATGAGATCGGCGATCTGCCCATGACCCTGCAGGCCAAGCTGCTGCGCTTCCTGCAGGAACGGGTCATCGAACGAGTGGGCGGGCGCCAGGAAATTCCTGTCGATGTTCGTGTGGTGTGTGCCACGCACCGCAATCTCAAGGAACGCATTGAGGCTGGCGAGTTCCGGGAAGATCTCTACTACCGGCTGAGCGAGATGGTACTGGCGCTGCCTCCCTTGCGCGTGCGCGCCGGTGATGCGGAGTTGATCGCTCATGCCTTTGCGCAGCGTTTCTCGGAAGCCAATGGGCGGGGGCGCATCCGGCTGCGTGAAGACGCCTTGCAGGCCATCGCAAAGCATCCCTGGCCGGGCAATGTGCGCGAACTCGAAAATGCCATCAAGCGAGCGGTCATCATGGCCGATGGCGATGGCATCAGTGCGGACGACCTGGGTCTGACGGAAAGCGCAGAAGCGCCCATCCTGACCCTGCGCGAAGTGAGGGATGACGCCGAACGCATGGCCATCCTCAAGGCCATGGCCCGCACTGATGACAATGTCGTTCAAGCCGCTGAAATGCTGGGAATCAGCCGTCCGACGCTCTACGACCTCCTAAGTCGCTACGGACTCAGAACCGGCACATAAGGACCACGACGATGTCACTCCACTCTCGACTCCAATCCGGCAGTGTCGCCCTACTCCTGTTGCTGGCAGCCTGTTCCGGCGCAGGAAATCCGGACGCACTGATTGCCAAGGCACAGACGGCGATCGCCAAACAGGATCTCAAGACCGCCGAAATCCATCTGAAGAACCTGCTTCAGAATCATCCCGAACATGCGCAGGGGCGCATGATGCTGGCCCGCCTGAGCGTCGCTGCCCAGGACGAGCGTTCGGCAGCCAAGGAATGGCAGCGTGCGCTTGATGCTGGCGCAGACCCGGAGATGGTGCTTCCGGAGTTGCTGTCATCGCTGTACGGCACGGCCAACCTCACCGAACTGCTGGCTGCGGCTGCACGTTACCCCGTTAAG
>JBEELY010000113.1:0-4108 GCA_041167925.1 Pseudomonadota bacterium
CCCCGCGCAAACCGGCTCAAGACCCCCGACGGGACAGCGGGAGAGCGCCGCCCCCGAGGTCAGGCCGACCTCAGTTCTTCTTGAGGTTCCAGTAGATGTTGCCGTTGGTCACAAAGAAACCGCTGACCTTCTTGCTGGCCGCCATCGGCTGGTCGTACTCACCCACAGCAACGTGGGTGCCGACTTCGAACATGCGGGCATGCATGGCATCGGCCAGTTTTTTCTTGCCAGCATCGTCGGTGGCGCGCATGAACTGATTGCGCAGGTCCGACAGCTTGTCATCGGTGGCCCAGCCGAACCAGGTGGACTTTTCGCCCCGGGTATCGGTGGTCGGGTTGGCGATCGGGTTCCAGACGTCAAAGGCTTGCCAGGCGGTCAGGAACATGTGCCAGCCACCCTTGTCCGGCGCGTCCTTCTTGGCGCGACGGCCGACCAGGGTCTGCCAGTCCATGGCCTGCAGGTCGACCTTAAAGCCGGCCTGACGCAGCAGCTGTGCAGCGACGTCGGGCAGCTTCTGGATCGAAGCCAGATCGGTGGGCTTCAAGATGACGATCGGAGTGCCGTCATAGCCCGAGGCCTTGAGCAGCTCCTGGGCCTTCTTCATGTTCGACTTCATCTGCAGGTCGCTGCCGGCGAGGCTGCCATAGGGCGTGTTGCAGATGAACATCGAGCCGCAAGTCCGATAGAGCTCCTTCACACCCACCTGGGCACGCAGGAAGGCATCCTGGCTGAACGCGGCGATGACGGCCTGACGCACCTTCGGATTGTCGAAGGGCTTGTGCAGGTGGTTGAAGCGCGCCATGTACTGCAGGCCGTAGTTGGCGTACTTGGGCAGCTGCAGATTGGTGTCACCCTTGACCGACTCATAGAAATCGAAAGGCAGGGCCTCGATGATGTCGACCTCGCCATTGCGCAGGGCATTGACCTGGGCCTGGCCGTCGCGCAGGGCGAGGTTCCACTCCACGCGATCAACATACACGCGCTTGCCGCCGGTGGTGCCCGAAGGCGGCTCGCTGCGCGGCACGTACTTGGGGTTCTTGAGGTAGACGGCCTTGTCGCCCGGCTTGAACTCGTCGCGCTTGAAGATGTAGGGGCCCGAGCCGATGTGCTCTTCGATCTGCTTGAAGGCATCGGTTTCGGCGATGCGCTTGGGCATGATGAAGGGCACGTTGGACGAGGGCTTGCCCAGCGCCTCGATCACGAAGCCACAGGCCTCGCCCAGGAAGATGCGGAAGGTATCCGGAGCCGGGCTGTCCATGCGGGCCACGAACTGCATCAGCGCCGAGCCCATGGCGTCACGCTTGCCCCAGCGCTGGATCGAGGCGATCACGTCCTCGCCGGTGACCGGCTTGCCGTCATGAAACTCCAGGCCTTTGCGCAGCTTGAAGGTGTACAGACGGTTGTCGGCGCTGATCGAATAGGACTCGACCATCTGGGGCTTGACCACGCCTTTTTCGTCGGTGCCGAAGAGCGTGTCGTAAATCATGTAGCCGTGATTGCGGCTCATGTAGGCGGTCGTCCAGATCGGGTCGAGCACGGCCAGATTGGAGTGGGGAACGACCTTCAGCACGGTCTGGGCGCTGGCCGGGGCAGCGACCGACAGCGCACCGATGGCCATGACGGCCGCAGCTGTGCGTTTGAGCAGTGCAACAGGGGACACGGATGCTCCTTGGATGAATGTTGTGAGATTCGGTTCTGGCGAAGTGCCTCGCCTCGAATCCGATGAAGGCCGTGTGTCTTCGGCCCCCGAAAGGCGGACAGTAGCCATTCCTGAAGCGGGATGCAACCCGCGCGCGGGCGGCCGATCGGGCCCGTGCTTGACGCACCGGGCCCCTGAGCCCCATGGGGTCTCGGGCTGCGGCGTAGCATATCGATCGACAACCCGATATCGCTCAGACCCTTCCGGAGAACAGCCATGGCCCGTATCGCCATCGGTGGCATGCAACACGAGACCAATACCTTCGCCCCCTCGCCCGCCGATTACGCGGCCTTCGAGGCGGGCGGCGGCTGGCCTTCCATTCAGCGGGGCGAACCGCTTTTCGAGGCGGTGGCCGGCACCAACATTCCGGTGCAGGGCGCCATCGAAGCTCTGCGCCGGCAGGGCCATACCCTGGTGCCCCTGACCTGGGCTGCAGCCTCGCCCTCGGCTCAGGTGACCCGCCATGCCTTCGAGACCATTGTGGGCGACCTGATCGAACGATTGCGTGCGGCGCCCGATGTGCAGGGCGTGTACCTGGACCTGCATGGCGCCATGGTTTGCGAGCATGTGGACGATGGCGAGGGCGAGATCCTGCGCCGGGTGCGCGAGGTGGTGGGCCCGCGCGTGCCGGTGGTGGCCAGCCTCGACCTGCATGCCAATGTCACCCGTCAGATGGTGGCCCAGAGCGACGCCCTGACCATCTATCGCACCTATCCGCATGTCGACATGGCGGCCACCGGCGCCCGAGCAGCCGAGTTGCTCGATGCCATGGTCCGCACCGGGCACCGGCCGGCCAAGGCCTTCCGGCAGTTTGATTACCTCACCGGCATTCCCTCGCAATGCACCTTCATCGACCCCTGCAAGGGCCTCTATGAGCGCATGGCCACCCTGAGCCTGGCCACCGGGGTGTCCCTGGATTTTGCGCCCGGCTTTCCGATGGCCGACTTCGACGAGTGCGGCATGTCAGTGGTCGCCTATGGCCCGGATGCGGCGGTGACCCAGGCGGCCCTGCGCGAGCTGGGCGATGCAGTGGCGGCTGCCGAATCGCAATTTGCAATGGCGCTGCTTGAGCCCGACGATGCCGTGCGGCGCGCGATGCAGACCGGCGCACCAGGCACCCCCACTGTGCTGGCCGATACCCAGGACAACCCCGGCGCGGGCGGCAATGGCGACACCACCGGCCTGCTCGCTGCACTCATCCGTCAGCGCGCACCCGATGCGGTGCTCGGCCTGCTCATCGATGGCGCCAGTGCCTCGCGGGCCCATGAGGCCGGCCTTGGTGCGACCACCGAATTCCGTCTGGGCGCGATCTCGGGTGTGCCTGGCCATGACCCGGTGGTGGCGCGTTTCACCGTCGAGCGTCTGGGAGATGGGCAATTCACCTGTACCGGGCCGATGTTCCGGGGCTTCCGGATGAACCTCGGGCCCATGGCCCTGCTGCGTGAGCAGGCCAGTGGCGTGCGCGTGGTGCTGGCTTCAAAGAAGTGCCAGGCCGCCGATCAGGAAATGTTCCGCCATGTGGGCATTGAACCGGCAAGCCAGCGCGTGCTGGCGCTCAAGAGCTCGGTGCATTTCAGGGCGGATTTTCAGCCCATTGCACGGGAAGTGCTGGTGGTGCGTTCCCCCGGGCCGGCATTGGCCGATCCAGGGGAGTTTGCCTGGAAGCGACTGCGCCCGGGCATCCGGCTGCGTCCGCTCGGGCCGGCCTTCGCTCCCGCGAATCCGGCCCTCTGAAGCGGCTGAGTCAGAACGGCTGGTGTGAAGCCGCTGGCTCCTGTGACCCTCTTTACTCTGGCTTCACGCCCGAGGCCTTGAAGACCTCGCCCCAGCGCGGGGTGTCCTTCTTGATGATGTCGTTGAAGGCGGCCGGGGTGGTGCCGGTCGGAAGCAGGCCCAGATCGAGGATCCTCTTCTTGCCCTCGGGCGAGTGAATGATCTTCATGATCTCGGCGGCCATGCGCTCGGTGGCTGCCTTGGGCGTGCCCTTGGGCGTGACCACGCCATTCCAGCCCACCAGGTCGAGCGCCGGGTAGCCCTGCTCGGCGAAGGTCTTGGCATCCGCGAAGGTCGGCCAGCGGTTGCGGCCGGTGACCGCCAGCAGGGTCAGGCGCCCGCCATTGATGAAGGGCCCGGTGGTGGCGAAGTCGTGCACACCCATGGTGGCCTGGCCTGCCATGACGTCCTGAATGGCGGGGCCGGCGCCCTTGTAGGCCACATGCACGGTATCGAGCTTGGCCAGCTGCGTGAACATCTCGGCATACAGGTGCGAGGAGCTGCCATTGCCAAAGGAGCCGTAGGTGGTCTTGCCCGGATTTTTCTTGGCGAAGGCGATGTACTCGTCGAGCGACTTGATGCCGCTGGCCGAGGACACCACCATGCCCAGGGCGGCCTCGCCCAGCTGCGAGACCG
>JBEELY010000206.1:0-4804 GCA_041167925.1 Pseudomonadota bacterium
GTTCGCAAACCCTGGAATCGCTGCTCGATCATGCTGCCAACAGCCATAGGCACCACCGGATGGTCGTCGACGATCAGAATGGTTACGCTCATAGGGAATGAGACTAACCTGATCGGTTCAAAAAAGTGAAGGTTTGATGACGTTCACTGTGTTAACCCTTGGTCAAGCCCATCCTTATGGATGCCCGCTTTGTGCGTCATTGCAACACTGAGTGCTGTCAACCCCGCAGACCTGCAGACGCCCCCTCGCCGAGGGGTTCAGATCACCGAAGCTGAACAGCCGTCCATGGGCACGATCGCGCCGGAAACATAGCTCGCCCAGTCGGAGGCTAGGAAGAGAGCCACCTGTGCCACCTCTTCCGGTTCGCCCATGCGGCCCATGGGGATGCGCGCGAGTTCATCGGCAAGCACCTGGTCGCGGCTGCGCCCGCTCGCCCGGGCACTCACTGACAGGCCTTCTTCCACCCGGTCGGTCCGGGTCATGCCCGGGTTGATGCCGTTGATGCGCACTCCCTGGGCAGCGCAGGCCTTGGCGTAGCCCACCGTGGCCAGCATGAGGGCGGCGTTCGCCGACCCCCCAGGAATGTGCATCGGCGATGCCGACCGACCGCCCTGGCCAATGATGTTGACCACCGCGCCGCGGCCGCGTGCGGTCATGGCCTTCACCACCGGTTCGAGCAGATGGATGGTGCTGAAGTACTTGGCATCCATGCCCTGATGGAAGGCCGCCGCACTGAGATCGGCAGGCGCATACCGGCGTGCCGCGCCTGCCGAGTTCAGCAGGACATCGATGGGGCCGACTTCGGCTTCAACCCGTGCCGCCAGGGCCTGGGCCTGAGCGGCATCCGAGAGGTCGGCTGTCATGCCCTGGACCTGCAGGCCCTCGGCGACCAGCGCCTTCACGGCCTGATCCAGCCGGGCAGAATCGCGTGCGACCGCCACCACGCGCGCGCCGGCCTGGGCAAAACGTCGGGCACAGGCCAGGCCGATGCCTTTGCTGGCGCCGGTGATGAGGGCAATACGCTGGTCGAGTCGGACATCCATGGGAGCTCCTTCGTGGTCAGATGACGCAAGCATGCCCGAGACCGGACCGAGCCGCTGTTTCACCGGGAAGTGTATGGGGTTCGTCCGCAGCACGGGGCACTGGCACAATCATCAATGAAACGGGGTGCAAGGCCCCTGACCAAGGAGACGAAACATGGATCGACGCGGATTTCACCGCTCGCTGGCCGGGCTGGGCGCTAGTCTGGGCACAGGCTTGGTGGGTGGGCCCGGGCTGGGGCTGGCGCAGGCTCAGGAAGGCTGGCCGGCGCGCCCGGTCCGCATCGTGGTTGGATTCGCCCCAGGCAGTGGCAACGACCTGATCGCCCGTCAACTGGCCCCAAAACTTTCGGAAACGCTCGGACAGGCCGTCATCGTCGAGAACAAGGCCGGTGCGGGGGGCATGCTGGGCACCGATGCCGTCGCCAAGGCAAGCGCCGACGGTTACACCCTGGGTCTGGGCACGAGTTCCCAGCTGGTGATGAATCCAGCCCTCGCGCCCAAGCTGCCCTTTGAAGTCGATCGCGATCTGGCCATGATCGGCCTGATCTCGCGAACCCACATGGTGCTGGCTGCCAGGCAAGACGGCCCGACGGATCTTCGGGGCCTGATCGAGCGCGCCCGGGCTCAACCTGGCAAGGTGAGCTACGGGTCGGCCGGCAATGGCTCGATCAGCCATATCGTGGCCGAAGCCTTCGCGCGTGCGGCGGGGGTGTCGCTGCTGCATGTTCCCTACAAGGGCAACGGGCCGGCCATGAATGATCTGGCAGCGGGCCAGGTCGACTTCGTGTTTGATGGCTTTCAGACCTCGGGGCCGCTGATGCGAAGCGGCAAGGTCCGCATCCTGGCGGTCAGTGGCAACCAGCGCCATTCGCAATACAACGAGGTACCCACCTTCGCTCAGGCGGGTCTGGCTGATTACGAGGCCTACACCTGGAATGGTCTGTTTGCCCCCGCAGGCGTTGCACGACCCGTGATCGAGCGGATCAACAGGGAACTCAACAAGGCCATGCTGGCTGACGACATCAAAGCCCGGCTCGAATCCTCCGGCGCCGAGAATATCGGCGGCGGCTCGCCCGAGCAGGCCCAATCCTTTGCTGCAACCCAGCGCGCCCGCTGGATACCGGCCGTCAAGGCCATGGGAATCACCTCATGAGCACGCCCTCCTCCACTGCGACCCCTGCAGCCTCCACAACCCAGACGAGCCAGACAGCAACAGCGGTGACCGCCCAGGCCCCGACCGACTGGGCCGCCGTCTCGGCCGAACTCGAACGCCTGCTCAAGCTGCGGGCCTTGCCCTTTGGCATGAAGCGTTTTGCCACGGTCGCCGAAATGGAGGCGATTCCTCGCATTCGCCGCCCCAAGGCCATCCACACGGCCGATCAGGTGGTTGCCCAGGCGGCCCGACTGGGCTGGACGGTCGGTATCACCGGCGACGATCTGGTGGGCGCGCAATGCAAGGCCGTGGTGGGTCTGGGTCCGGCCGATGAGGCCTGGCGTACCGGGGCCTCGATGGTGGGGGTGTGGTACGCCACGCCGGCCGACGCACATGCCCATCAGTGCGCCATGCATACGCCACCGCCTGCAGCGGCTCTCGCAGTCTCGCCGCTGGCCTCTGGCCGCCTCGACCCGCCCGACATTGCGCTCTTTTATGCCACCCCCGGCGCCATGATGTATTTCATCAATGGCCTGCAATGGCAGGGCTACAAGCGTTTTGACTGGAGTGTTGTCGGTGAATCCTCATGTGCCGACTCCTGGGGCAGAGCGCTCAAGACCAGTGAGCCGAGCCTGTCGATTCCGTGCTTTGCCGAGCGTCGCTATGGCGGCGTGCTGGATGATGAAATGCTGATGGCATTGCCGCCTGCCCTGCTGGTCAAGGCCATTGAAGGCATGCATGCCCTGGCCAAGAACGGCTTTCGCTATCCATTTCCGCAGTACGGCATTCAGAACGATGTGCGCGACGGCATGGCAGTGAGTTACCCGGACCGGAAAAAATAATTTTCGATTGACCTGACCCCTTTTTATCCACCTCACTGCACTGCATTGCGCCATGTCCGAACTCCAGGCCTTTCTTGCCGCCCGTGACAGCCTTCTTGCCCGCCGTACCGATCTGGCAGCCGCCGCTGCCCAGTTTCAGTGGCCCGCACTGAAGCACTTCAACTGGGCGATCGACTACTTTGATGCGATCGCGCACAACAACGACAAGCCGGCACTGCATATCGTCGAGGAGTCCGGCGAACAGGCCAAGCTTTCTTACGCAGAGCTCTCGCGCCGGTCCTCGCAGGTAGCCAACTTCCTGCAGGGCCTGGGCGCGCGGCCCGGAGACCGCATCCTGCTCATGCTGGGCAATGAGGTGCCGCTGTGGGAAACCATGCTCGCCGCCATCAAGCTGGGTGCGGTCGTGATCCCGGCCACCACTCTGCTGTCGGGTGCTGATCTGGCCGACCGGCTGGAGCGTGGGCAGGTGAAGTGGATCATCACGAACGGCACCGGCAGCGCACGGGTCAACGAACTGGGCGAGGCCGCCACGACAGGCGTAGGCCGGGTGCTCGTGGGCGCAGGGGGGCGCGACGCCTCGGGTCAGCCACCGGCAGGCTGGATCGACTATGCCGACAGCGTGAAGGCCGCCTCAGCGTTCCACCCGGGCGAGCCCATCGCGGTCACCGAGCCCCTGCTCGAATACTTCACCTCAGGCACCACCTCCAAACCCAAGCTGGTGCGGCATTCGCGCCAGAGCTATCCGGTGGGGCATCTGTCCACCCTGTACTGGCTCGGGCTGCAGCCCGGCGATGTGCACTGGACCATCAGCTCGCCCGGCTGGGCCAAGCATGCCTGGAGCTGCTTCTTTGCGCCCTTCAATGCCCAGGCCTGTGTCTTCATCTACAACTACAGCCGCTTCAATGGCCCAGCCATCCTGGACGTGCTGGTCAGACATGGCGTGAATACCCTGTGCGCACCGCCTACGGTCTGGCGCATGCTGATTCTGGAAGACTTTGCGAAGTGGCCAGTCAAGCTGCGTGAAGTGATCTCCGCCGGCGAGCCCCTCAATCCGGAAGTGATCGAGCAGATCCGTGCGGGCTGGGGCCTGACCATCCGCGACGGCTACGGCCAGACCGAAACCACCGCCCAGATCGGCAACCCGCCCGGGCAGGCCCTCAAGCCAGGCTCCATGGGACAGCCTCTGCCCGGCTACCCCATCGTGCTGCTCGACCCCGATGGCCAGCCCGCCAGTGAAGGTGAAATCTGCATCGACCTGGCTCGCAGGCCTGTGGCCCTCATGGATGGCTACGCCGACGATGCGGACAAGACCGCCGAGGCCATGCGGGACGGCTACTACCACACTGGCGATGTTGGCATGCGCGATGCCGATGGCTACATCACCTACGTCGGTCGTGCCGATGACGTGTTCAAGGCCTCGGGCTATCGCATCAGCCCCTTTGAACTCGAAAGCGCGCTCATCGAGCATCCTGCGGTGGCCGAGGCGGCCGTCGTACCTTCGCCCGATCCGGTGCGCGGCTTCGTGCCCAAGGCCTATGTGATCCTGGCCCCGGGCCACGCACCCGACGCCGCCACGGCCCGATCGATCTTCGTCTTTCTGAAGGAGCGGGTTTCGGCCTACAAGATGATCCGGCGCATTGAATTCTCCGATCTGCCCAAGACCATCAGCGGCAAGATCCGGCGCGTGGAACTGCGCGGTCACGAAAACGCACGGCCCGTCAGCGGACCCCGCAACGCGGCCGAATTTCTCGAAGAAAGCTTCAGGG
>JBEELY010000227.1:0-2844 GCA_041167925.1 Pseudomonadota bacterium
CTTCTGGTTAGCAACCGGGTGGCCAACACCGTGTCGGTGATCGACATGCAGACCCTGAAGACAACAGCAGAGTTTGCGGTCAGTGGCGGGCCCGACTGCATGGAGCTCACCGCCGACGGCACGCAGCTCTGGGTTACGCAGCGCTTTGCCGGCCGGGTCGCCGTGCTCGAGATGCCCTCCGGCAAGCTGCTCAAGTCGGTGCGCGTGGGACGCTCGCCGCATGGCATCTATTTTCACAACCGCGCGGCCCTGGTGTGAAGCGCGTTCTTTCGGTCTTGAGTCTGGCGCTGGCCAGTTTCATTTCCAGCCCGGCCTGGGCCTCGGGGGCCTGCACCCTAGGCAAGGTGTATCTCACCTTCGATACCGGCAACATGAGTCAGGCCGAGCTCATTGCCCGGGTGCTGGCCCGGCATGAAGTTCAGGCCACCTTCTTTGTGGCCGATGAGCGTACGCCCTTTGGTGACAGCAGCCTGGCACCTGCGTGGGCGCCCTATTGGAAGGCTCGCGTGGCGGAGGGGCATGCCTTTGGCAGCCATACCCTCGACCATGTGTATTTCCGGGAGGCGCTACCAGATGGCAGGGTGCGCGTCAGGCCCGAGTTTGGCGCACAGGCGGGACGGACCCTGGTCTGGGACGATGCCGCGACCTGCCGCGAGATCGATCGGGCGGACACGCGTTTTCGGGAGCTCACCGGGCAGTCCCTGGATCGCTACTGGCGTGCCCCGGGTGGGAGGGCGCCAGGCTCGGTGATGCGCGCTGCCAGGGCCTGTGGATGGGCCCATGTGTACTGGGCGCCCGCAGGCTTTCTGGGCGATGAGCTGCCTTCCGAGAGCCATCCCAATGACCGGCTTCTCCAGCAGGCGCTCAGGGGCATTCGCCCTGGCGATATCCTCATGGCTCACTTAGGGATCTGGTCGCGACGCGATCCTTGGGCGCCCATGCTCGAGCCCCTGATCAAGGGCCTCAAGGCCCGAGGTTTGTGTTTTGCGACCCTGCGCGACCATCCGGACTATCGCTGACCCATGTCGATGCCTTTGTTTTCCGATGCCATGCAGACCTTGGCCGAGGCCTTCGATGCCAGTCATCTGTGGATTTTCGAGCAAACCATCCAGCCGCTGCTCTACGCACTGGGCTGGATGGATCTTGCCGAGCCGCTGTTCGATCTGTCGGTCTGGATCGTGATCGGTACGGTCGAGGTGCTGGTCCTCGCGCTGGTGTTCACGTTTCTTGAGCGGCGCTGGCCGGCCGAGCCTGTGACCGATCGTGCTGCCATCCGTACCGACATCCTCTACACCCTGCTGCACCGTCTGGGCGCTTTCGCCATGCTGGTCTTCGTGTTGCTGCAGCCTCTGGTCGATGCGCTCGAGACGCTGTTGCGCGACAGCGGGTTTTCGCGGATGAATCTCGATCAGCTCTGGCCCGGGGTCACGGACCAGCCCGTCGTGAGCTTTGTGCTCTATCTGGTCGTGCTCGATTTCATCGATTACTGGATGCATCGCGCACAGCATCGCTTTGAGCCATGGTGGCAACTGCATGCTTTGCATCACAGCCAGCGTCAGATGACCTTCTGGAGCGACCAGCGTAACCATTTGGTCGATGACCTGATTCGCGATGCGCTGCTGGCTGGGGTGGCCATGGCCCTGGGGGCGGCCCCAGCCCAGTTCATGGCGCTGGTGATTGCCTCACGTGTGCTGCAGAGCCTTCAGCATGCCAATGTGCGCTGGCGCTGGCCCGGGTTCATGGAGCGTGTGCTGGTCAGCCCGAGCTTTCATCGTCGCCATCATGCGCTAGGCGTGGGCCATGAAGGGCCGTATCAGGGTGTGAATTTCGCGGTGCTGTTCCCGATCTGGGATCAGCTTTTCCGGACCGCCGACTGGCGGCCAGGCTTTGTGCCTACAGGCATCCGGGACCAGCTGGAGGGCCGTGATTACGGTAGGGGATTCTGGGCGCAACAAACCCGCGCTCTCGCCCGCTGGTTCGGTAAGGCCTGAAGCCAGGACGCCCTACAGCGCAGCCTTCAGCATGCCCCTCAAGACACCATTCAGGATATTTTCATGAGCGCTGATTCTTCCTGCCCCCGCTTTGGTCTGATCATCGTGGGCGACGAAATTCTTTCCGGCAAGCGTCAGGACAAGCATTTGTCACAGGTGATCACGCTGCTGGGCGAGCGAGGGCTGTCATTGTCCTGGGCTCGCTATCTGGGTGATGACCGTGCCGCTCAGGCGGAGTGTTTGCGCCAGACCCTGGCCAGTGGCGATGTGGTGTTCAGTTGTGGCGGAATCGGCGCCACGCCAGACGACCATACCCGTCAGGCCGCGGCCTCGGCGCTTGGCGTCTCGCTGGAACTGCATCCCGAGGCGGCCCGGCTGATTACCGAGCGAACCGCCGAGATGGCGCGCGAGGGCAAGGCCAGCAGTGCCGACATGAGCACGCCAGAGAATCGCCAGCGGCTGCGCATGGGCGAATTTCCTGCTGGTGCAGCCATCATCCCTAATCCGTACAACCGTATTCCTGGCTTTCAGTGTGGCTCTCACTGGTTCGTGCCCGGGTTTCCGGTCATGGCGTGGCCGATGATTGCCTGGGTACTCGATACCCACTTTGCGGAGCATTTCCACCGCGTGGCCCTGGCCGATCGCTCGGCACGCGTGCTGGAGTTGGCCGAGTCGACCCTCACGCCGCTCATGGAGGAGGTTGAGCGCACCTGGCCCGAGATCAAGGTCTATAGCCTGCCCTCGGTGGGGGAGGGCGGCGTGCGCCGGCACATTGAGCTCGGCGCCAAAGGACAGCCCGATCAGGTGGACGCTGCATTCGAGCGACTCATGCAGGGCGTGAAGGCCTTGGGCG
>JBEELY010000261.1:0-4460 GCA_041167925.1 Pseudomonadota bacterium
ACATGGCGGTGTGGTCGCGCCTCTTGAAGCGCGAGGCGATGGCGCTGGAGTACTGGCAGCGCATTGCTGCCGCCCGACCGGCCGACCCCAAGGCGCCTGCAACCGTCGGCCATCTGCTGGCAGAGCTTGGCCGTCGCGACGAGGCCATCTTGTCGCTGCAGCGTTCCTTGTCCTTGCAAGTCGATCAGTCGGCCACCTGGTACAACCTGGGCTACCTGCTTCAGGAGGAGGGCCGTCATGAGGAGGCGATCGTCGCCTTCAAGCGGGCTTCCAGTCTCGACGAAAAGCTCGATCGTGCCTATTACGGCCAGGCCCTGTCACTGATCAAGACGGGCGAGCTCGAGCAGGCCATTCCTTTGCTTCGAAGAAACATCGAACTGCAGCCGCTCAGCCCTTTCGGGTTTTATCAACTCGGACACGTGTATCACCGACTGCAGCGTCCGGAGCGGGTCTCTGAAATGGTCAAGCGTCTGGCCGGTTTTGAGCCCCAGGTGGCGCGCCAGCTGGCGCGCGAAACCAGCGCATCTCTTCCCCCCGACCTGGCCTGAGGCCGGATCAGTTCCTGCAGCACCGTATCAAAGCAGTACCGCATCAACGCAGCACCGTATCAAGGCACCACATCAACAGCAGTTCCACAAGCCCACCGGGCAACAACCCAGGAGGAATCCATGCAAGCCCCTGCCAGACTCCAGGAGTATTGGCGAAGAAATCTGAACCTCACCGGCATCTTGCTCGTGATCTGGTTCGTCGTGACCTTCGTCTTGGCGTATTTCGCCCGTGACCTCAGCTTCAACTTTTTCGGCTGGCCCTTCAGCTTCTACATGGGCGCCCAAGGTGCGCTGATCGTCTATCTGCTCATCATCTGGTACTACGCGTCAGCAATGAACAAGCTCGACAAGGAGTACGGCGTCGAAGAGGAGGAAATCGAATGAGCGCCGCACCGCAATCGCAAAAGGCTTTCACCAGCCAGCTCAAGAAGGTCTACAGCTGGTACACCGGGGGCTTCGTCATTTTCGTGGCCCTGCTCGCTATCGCCGAGCAGATGGGCATGTCCCGGACCACCATGGGCTATGTCTTCCTGGCGGCCACCGTGCTGCTTTATGCCGGCATTGGCATCATGAGCCGTACAACCGATGCCGACGAGTACTACGTCGCCGGTCGTCGTGTGCCTGCCGTTTTCAACGGCATGGCGACGGGCGCTGACTGGATGTCGGCCGCCTCCTTTATCGGCATGGCCGGTGGTCTGTACCTGCAGGGCTACTCGGGTCTGGCCTTCATCATGGGCTGGACGGGCGGCTATGTGCTGGTGGCGCTGCTGCTGGCGCCCTACCTGCGCAAGTTTGGTGAATTCACGATTCCCGACTTCCTGGGTGCCCGTTATGGTGGTCACCTGCCGCGCTTCATCGGCATCGTCATTGCCATCCTGTGTTCGTTTACCTATGTGGTGGCACAGATCTACGGCGTGGGCCTGATCACTACCCGCCTCACTGGCGTGGACTTCACCATCGGCATTTTCCTCGGTCTGGCCGGCATTCTGGTCTGCTCCTTCCTGGGCGGCATGAAGGCGGTCACCTGGACGCAGGTGGCGCAGTACATCATTCTGATCATTGCCTACATGATTCCCGTCGTGTGGCTTGCAGTGAAGCAGACTGGTGTCCCGCTGCCCCAGTTCGTCTACGGCAAGCAGCTCGAAAAGGTCACAGCTCTCGAGCAAAAGCTGATCGACGACCCCAAGGAAAAAGAGGTTCGTCAGATCTTCAAGGACCGTGCTGCAGGCGGTGCCGAGGCCATGAAGGATCCGGCCAAAGCCTATGCCGATGGCAAGGCCAAGCTCGAGGCGGCCGTGGCCGAAGCCAAGGGCGCGACCGAGCCCGATGCAGCCAAGGTCAAGGCAGCGGAAGATGCACTAGGGGCCTATTTCAAGGATGAAGCAGCCGCCAAGGCGCAATGGAGCAAGGATCGTGGCGTTGCACCGCGTGCAAATCCTCCCCTGCGCCATGGCGAGGCCTTCCCGGGCAAAGATGACAATGCCCGCGATGTCGCACGTCGCAACTTCCTCGCCCTGGTGTTCTGCCTGATGGTGGGTACAGCCGCGCTGCCGCACATCCTGATGCGCTACTACACCACGCCCTCGGTGAAGGACGCCCGCGCTTCGGTCACCTGGTCGCTGTTCTTCATCTTCCTGCTGTACTTCACGGCGCCTGCCCTGGCTGTGCTTGTGAAATACGTGATCTACAACGATGTGGTCGGTACGGCCTTCAGCAGCCTGCCAGCCTGGGTTCAGTCATGGACCAAGGTCGATCCCACCTTGTTGTCGATCACCGACGTCAACAAGGACGGCATCGTGCAGCTGGCCGAGATCAGTATCGGCGCGGACATTGTGGTGCTGGCTACGCCAGAGATCGCAGGTCTGCCCTATGTGGTCTCGGGTCTGGTGGCTGCAGGCGGTCTTGCCGCGGCGCTGTCTACAGCAGACGGTCTGTTGCTCACCATTGCCAACGCCCTGTCGCACGATCTGTATTACAAGATGATCGATCCGAATGCGCCCACGGCCCGCCGTGTGATGCTCTCGAAGATCCTCCTGCTGATCGTTGCCGCGCTGGCCGCCCTGGTGGCTGCGCAAAAGCCTGCCGACATCCTGTTCCTGGTGTCGGCGGCCTTCTCGCTCGCTGCGGCAGGGTTCTTCCCGGCCCTGGTGCTTGGTGTCTTCTGGAAGCGCACCACTGGCATTGCAGCGTCGCTGGGCATGATCGCGGGCGTTGGTGTGACCTTCTACTACATGGTGACCACCCAGGTCTGGCTGCGTGAGGTGTTCTTTGGCACCCCGCGTAACGTGCCGGTGACCGGACTGTGGTGGGACATCCAGCCGATCGCCGCGGGCGTCTTTGGCGTGCCGCTGGGCTTCGCGGTTATTTTGCTGGTCAGCCTGATCACCCCTGCGCCTTCGCAGAAGATCCAGGACCTGGTCGAGAACGTTCGCTATCCGAACCTCAAGGCCGCGTGATTCGATTCATGTCAAATGCAATTCGAATAAACTGCTGACATTGCGGGTGCGCACGATGTGCCCGCCAAGTCCGCCCCGGTGATCCCGGGGCGTGTCATCCCACCCGGGCCCAGTGCCCGGGTTTTTTTTTGCCCGTTGCGTTAGAATTTCGGGTTCCGGAGGGGTGGATGAGTGGTTGAAGTCGCACGCCTGGAAAGCGTGTAAGGGTTTATAGCCCTTCGGGGGTTCGAATCCCCCTCCCTCCGCCACATGCTGCTTTGTGCACCGCGTTGCATCGCGCCGCGTCTTTCCCTTCTGATTTCCCAACTCTCGCCTGAACTTTCATGAGCGCGCCTCATGCCCAGTCCCTGCGTGCGCTGATGCTCGGCGCGCTGGGCGTGGTTTTCGGCGACATCGGCACGAGTCCGCTTTACGCCTTCAAGGAGGCGTTTGCGCAGCCCCACGGCCTGCCATTGACTCCCGAGAAGGTCTTCCCCGTTTTATCCATGATGTTCTGGGCGGTCACGATCATCGTGTCGCTGAAGTACGTACTCGTGGTGCTGCGCTTCGACAATCGGGGGGAGGGTGGGGTGCTGGCCCTGCTCACCAACGCACTCAACCTCGCCCGCAACAAGCCCCGCATGACTTGGGTGATCAGCGTGCTGGGCATCTTTGGTGCCTCGCTCTTTTTTGGAGATGCGGTTATCACGCCTGCGATTTCGGTGCTCTCAGCGGTCGAGGGCATCACGATCAAGGCGCCCGGGCTTGAGCGCTTTGTTCTGCCCATTGCTCTGGTCATTCTGGTGGCGCTCTTCATGTTGCAGCGCAAGGGTTCTGCCAGTGTCGGCGCGCTTTTCGGGCCGGTCATGCTCATGTGGTTTGGTGTGCTCGCCGCACTTGGCGTCAACAGCATTGTTCAGACGCCGGCAATCCTGGGCGCGATCAACCCGATTCATGCCCTGCGCTTCGCCATGAACCACCCGGGTTGGACCTTCATCGCACTGAGCGCAGTGTTTCTTACTCTGACCGGCGCCGAGGCCCTGTATGCCGATCTGGGACACTTTGGTCGCAAGCCCATCCAGATCACCTGGTTCGTACTGGTGTTTCCCTGTCTGATGCTCAATTATTTTGGTCAGGGGGCGCTGGTGTTGCGTGATCCTGAGGCCATCAGAAACCCCTTCTTTCTGCTCGCCCCCGATGCGCTGCTTTGGCCACTGATCGTACTGTCGGCCCTGGCTACTGTGATTGCCTCGCAGGCCACCATCTCAGGCGCCTTTTCAGTCACGCAGCAGGCCTCCCGCCTGAATTACCTGCCCCGACTACGGGTACTGCATACCTCCGAAACCTCCTCCGGTCAGATCTACATTCCGGCGATCAACTGGATGCTCCTGATCGCCGTGCTGCTGTTGGTGCTGACCTTCCGGTCGTCGAGCAACCTGGCAGCAGCCTATGGCGTAGCGGTTTCCGGCGATTTGTT
>JBEELY010000241.1:0-5229 GCA_041167925.1 Pseudomonadota bacterium
GTCGGTTTTCGGTCTCCCTAAGGGCAAGCGAAGCGGGCGGCAGCAATGAATCCGCACAAGGCCGGTTTCAACTCGAAGCGTCGGGTGAACCCCTGGAGCGGTCTTTGGCCCTGACCCTGAGCTCCCCTTTCGGTCAGCGCATTGCCCAGGGCAGCCGACAGGCGGATGGCGCTTCGCGGCTCGCGCTCGCCGATGGCAGAGTGCTGAGGGACATCAGCCTTGATGGCGTTGTCGAGCAGGCTCTGGGCTGGCCCCTGCCACTCGAGCGCCTGCCGCAATGGCTCGATGACCGCTTTGACGAGATTGTGTTGCGTGATGCTCAGGGCGCCATCACTCAGGCAGTTGACAGCGGCTGGCTGATCGAGCGTGAGCCGGGGCGCTGGTCGCTGGTCCGCAATCATGCGAAAGGCCATTTGCGCGTGGTGCTGGTACTCGACCGCTGAGCCCAGAACCGAGGCACTGACACGAAGATCAAGCTAGCCCATGCCCGTTACCGTCTTGCTCACCCCCGCAGAGCGGGCCCGCGGCGAGGTCCGGGATGCCCCGGCGCCTGCCAAGATCAATCGCTTCCTGCATGTCACCGGTCGCCGCGCCGATGGCTATCACCTGCTCGAGAGCGTCTTCCAGCTGATCGACTGGACTGACAGGATCCACGTGCGTGTGCGTGCAGATGGCCAGATCCTTCGGACCACCGAGGTTGACGGCGTCCCTGCCGATCAGGACCTCACCGTGCGCGCCGCGCGCCTGTTGCAGCAGGCCACGGGCTGCAGGCTGGGAGCCGAGATCGGTCTGAGCAAGGACATTCCGATGGGGGGTGGCCTGGGGGGTGGCAGCTCCGATGCAGCCACCGTCCTGATGCTGCTCGATGTCCTTTGGGACCTGAGGCTGCCGGCAGACGAACTTTCCCGGCTTGGCCTTCAACTCGGCGCCGACCTGCCCTTTTTTCTGTTCGGCGGGTCGGCCCTCGCACGGGGAGTCGGCGAAGACCTCCAGTCGATTCAGCTTCCCGACGACTGGTTCGTGGTGATTGCACCCCCTGTGGCCGTACCCACGGCACGGGTCTTTGGGGACGTCGAATTGACAAGAAACACGCCGCCCCTCACAATTTCGGGTTTCCAGGACGAGCGTCCCGGGTCATTTGGCTCCTGGCAGCAATTGCAGCAACAGGCGCTTCACAATGACCTTCAGCCGGTCGTTCAGCGGCACTATCCGCAAGTGGCCTTGGCGATCAGGCAACTTCAGATGGCCGCTCGCAATGCCGGGCTTGGCCCGGAGCAGGTTCGAATGTCGGGTTCAGGGGCGTGCATCTTTCTCCCGGTCCAAGACGCTCAGTCTGCGCATCGCGTTGCGTCGGATGTAGTGCTTCGTCATGTCGGTCGGGTTCGTGTCTGTCGAGCCCTCTCCCGGCATCCGTTGGGGAGTCGCCAAGTTGGTTAAGGCACCGGATTTTGATTCCGGCATGCGAGGGTTCGAGTCCTTCCTCCCCAGCCCGATTTTCAGCCCGAGTCGTCGGCTACGCTTTTGGCCTTGAGACCCGGGACCGTTCTGCGTTCTTTCGACTCCGAAGCCCCTCCGAGCCCACATGCATCGCGCCCCTCACGACCTGCCTGAAGGCCTGCGCCCCGAGGGGCTCATGGTGTTCACTGGCAACGCCATCCCGCAACTCGCTTCCGCAGTCGCGCAGCACCTGAGCATGGAGCTGGGAAAAGCCACCGTCGGACGGTTTTCCGACGGCGAAGTCATGGTCGAGATTCTTGAAAACGTCCGCGGCAAGGACGTCTTCGTGCTGCAGTCCACCTGCGCGCCGACCAACGACAACCTGATGGAACTCATGGTCATGGTCGACGCGCTCAAGCGCGCCTCGGCAGGCCGCATTACCGCAGCGCTGCCTTACTTCGGCTATGCCCGTCAGGACCGCCGCGTACGGTCGTCGCGGGTGGCCATCAGCGCCAAGGTGGTGGCCAATATGCTCGAGGTGGCCGGGGTCGACCGGGTCCTCACCATGGACCTGCACGCCGATCAGATCCAGGGGTTCTTCGACATTCCAGTCGACAACATCTATGCTGCACCGGTGCTGCTGGCCGATGTCGCCCAACGCAAGTTCGACAATGCCATCGTCGTCTCCCCAGACGTGGGCGGGGTCGTGCGTGCGCGTGCTCTGGCCAAGCGTCTCGATACCGATCTGGCCATCATCGACAAACGCCGGCCCAAGGCCAATGTCTCCGAAGTGATGAACATCATCGGCGAGGTCAAGGGTCGCAGCTGCATCATCATGGACGACATGGTCGACACCGCCGGAACGCTCACCAGGGCCGCCGATGCGCTCAAGGAGCATGGTGCGGTTCGCGTCATGGCCTATTGCACCCACGCAGTCCTCTCGGGCAATGCCGTCGAGCGGGTCACCCAGTCGTCGCTGGACGAACTGGTCGTTACCGACTCCATTCCACTGACCCCGGCGGCGCAGGCTTGCGACAAGATCCGGGTCATCAGCTGTGCACAGCTGTTGGCCGAAACCATTCTTCGCATCAACCGCGCCGATTCGGTCTCCTCGCTGTTCATCGACGAGTAGATCCGACACAACGCTCTGCTTCGTTCGACCTTTCCTGACGCCTCTGAAGTTTTGTGTTGCGTCGTCTGTTTTTCGCCTTCGGGCGTCTTCGTCCCCGTCGTCACAGGCGGGTTGTTCCCTCCCGGTGACTCTGGTCGCGGAGCCCGGGTTTTTGTAAAGGAGTTGCGATGAAAGTCGTCGCCACAACACGTTCCGCGCAAGGTTCGGGTGCGAGCCGCCGCCTGCGCCGTGCCAACAAGGTCCCCGGCATCCTGTTCGGTGGCTCGGTCGAGCCCACCTCGATCGAGATTGACCACAACCCGCTCTATCACTCGCTGCGGGTCGAGGCCTTCCACTCCACCGTGCTCGACATGGAACTCGACGGCAAGGCCGAACGGGTGATCCTTCGGGATGTGCAGTGGCATGCCTACAAGCCCCAGGTGCTGCATGTCGATTTCCAGCGCGTCACCGCAGACACCCGCCTTCACAAGAAAGTGCCTCTGCACTTCGTGAACCAGGATGTCTCGCCTGCCGTCAAGGTGTCCGGCGCCATCGTGAGCCACGTGCTCACCGAACTCGACGTGATCTGCCTGGCCTCCAATCTGCCCGAGTTCATTGAAGTCGATCTGGCCAACCTGACCGCCGGCCATCCGCTGCACCTGTCCTCGGTCAAGATGCCCGAAGGGGTCAAGCCGGTCGTACACGGCAATCCTGATCCGGTCCTGGTCACGGCAGTAGCCAAAGCCGAAGAAGAGGCCGCTCCGGCCGCAGCTGCAGCCCCTGCCGCAGCACCCGCCAAGGGCAAGGGCAAGAAGTAATTCTCTTCGCCTTGGCCTGACACGCCCCGTGCTGGCCTTGGCCGGTTCGGGGCGTGATCTTTTTCTGACGTGTCGACCGTCATGACTCCTATCCAATTGATCGTTGGCCTGGGCAATCCGGGCAGCGAACACGAAACCGACCGGCACAACGCAGGTTTCTGGTTCGTCGACGCAATTGCGCGCCGAACGGCCGGGAGCGTTCGTGCCGAAAAGCGCTTCTTTGGCGACGCGGGCCGAGTGCGCATCGAGGGCCATGAGGTCTGGCTACTCAAGCCCTCCACCTACATGAACCGTTCGGGTCAATCGGTCTCGGCGTTGGCACGCTTTCATCGCATCGCGCCGCAGAACATTCTGGTCGTCCATGACGAGCTCGATCTGCCGCCCGGCGGACTCAAGCTCAAGCGCGGCGGCGGCAGTGGCGGGCACAACGGTCTTAAGGACATCAGCGCCGCACTGGGCACGCCCGACTACTGGCGTCTGCGGATCGGCATCGGCCATCCCAGAGAACTCTACCCGGGTCGTGAGGTGATCGACTTCGTGCTGGCCCGGCCCTCGCGCGCCGAGCAGGAGGCCATCGACGGACGCATCGATCAGGCCCTGGAAGCCTTGCCCCTGCTGTGTCAGGGAGACACCGAAAGAGCCGGCCAGAGGCTGCATACCGTGCGCAAACCCCCTGGCTCCGGGCGCCCTGCCTCCGGGCCGTAAGGGGCACGCATGACTCGGGGGCATACCTCGCAAGGCAGGCCATCACGCATTCGACTGCTGGCGGGGCCGGGCGCGCATGAACGCATCCGCCGGGAGGGCGTGCAGGCTGCGCAGGTGAGCGCCGTCGCGGCAGCCGCGGGTGGGCCCAAGGGCTTGGCTCTGCTGCCCTTCGACGAATGGTTATTCGCAGACTGGTTGGCGACAGCGCCCCGCGAGCGGCTGCTTGCGGGCGCTTCGATCGGCGCGTGGCGCATGGCGGCAGCGGCTCATGTTGATGGTGCAGCAGCCACGCGCAGGTTGGGCGAAGCCTATCTTGAGCTGCAGCGCTACACCGCGAGGCCCAGCGCCAACGAGGTCGCTCAGGTCTGCCGCGCCGTCGCGGCGGCCTTGCTCGGATCGGGTCCCGCCTTGGGGCAGTCCGCTTTGCATCGCCTGGCCATCCTCACCGCGCGTGCGCGCGGTCCGCTGGACGAGCGCACCGACCGATGGGCCTTTGCAGCCTGCGTCTTGGCCAACCTTCAGGGGCGCGAGCATCTCGGACGCCATCTTCAACGGGTGGTTTTCGGCAACAGCGCTGTGGCTGACAGTCCGGTGTTCCAGCGCCTGTCGGATGGCTTCGATACCCTCCATGTCGAACTCACGCTCAACAATCTAGAAGACGCCCTGCTGGCCTCGGGCAGCATTCCCCTGCTCTGCGATCCTGTGCGTACGCCGTCGGGTGCACCGCAGGGGTTGTATTGGGATGGCGGCCTCATCGATTACCACCTTCACCTGCCCTGGTCTAGGCAGGATGGTCTGGTGCTCATTCCGCACTTCACGCCCTGGCTGACCCCGGGCTGGCTGGACAAGAGCCTGCCCTGGCGCAAGCGCGGCCCCTCTGCACTCAGGCACTGGCTGGACAATGTGCTGCTCATCGCACCGTCGCAGGCACTCCTGGCGCGTCTGCCCGATGGCAGGTTGCCCGACCGGCGGGACTTTGCGCGTTACAGGCTGCGCCATGATGACCGTACCCGGGCCTGGCGTCGTGCCATGGCCGAATGTGCCGGCATGGTCGAAGACTTCATCGACTTTGTACGCCATCCTGACCCCGCCCGACTCGAGCCGCTTTGATTCGAACCATCGACAGCCTGGCGCTTCTTGGTCTGGGCGCTGTCATTC
>JBEELY010000005.1:0-2672 GCA_041167925.1 Pseudomonadota bacterium
CCGGCGCGGCCGCCCTCCTGCACCCAGGCCTCAAGACTGCGGGGCATGTCCAGATGGGCCACGAAGCGCACATCGGGCTTGTCGATCCCCATGCCGAAGGCCAGGGTCGCCACCATCACCAGCCCGTCTTCCTGCAAAAATCGCTTTTGGTTGGCTGCGCGCTCGGTCGCCTCCATGCCGGCGTGATAGGCCAATGCCTCGATGCCCTTGTCAGTGAGCCACTGCGCCGTGTCTTCGACGCGCTTGCGGGTGGCGCAGTACACGATGCCGCTGTCGCCCTCATGCTCATCGCGAATCAGGCGCAGCAACTGGCGGCGCGGATCGTCCTTGGACACGATGGAGTAGCGCAGGTTGGGCCGATCGAAGCTCGAAACAAACTCACGGGCCTGCTGCAGGGACAGGCGTTCGCGGATCTCCTCCCGTGTCAGCGCATCGGCTGTGGCGGTGAGTGCCACCCTGGGCACCTGAGCGAAGCGCTCATGCAGCACCGATAGGCCCAGATACTCCGGGCGGAAATCATGGCCCCACTGGGACACACAATGCGCTTCGTCGATTGCAAACAACGAGACCCGGATGGATTCAAGCAGGTCCATGCAGCGATCGGTGAGCAGCCGCTCGGGCGCGACATAGAGCAGCTTGATCTGCCCTGCCCGCAGCTGCTGTTCAATGCGCCGGACCTGGGCCTGATCGAGGCTGGAATTCAGGCATTCAGCAGCCACGCCGTTTTCTCGCAGGGCACTCACCTGGTCCTGCATCAGCGCAATCAGCGGCGAAATCACCACCGCTGTGCCCTCAAGCACCAGGGCAGGGACCTGGTAGCACAAGGACTTGCCCCCACCGGTCGGCATCAGCACCAGGGCATCACCGCCCGCGATCAGGGTCTCGATGATGGCCTGCTGCGGGCCTCGAAACTGCGGATATCCGAATACCTCCTGCAGTACCGTGAGGGCGTTCAGCCCCACTGCAGCACCCCGGCTCCCGTGAGCGCAAGCAGCAGCGCGCCAAAGACGATCCGGTACCAGGCAAAGGGCACGAAATCGTGACGTGAGACATAACGGATCAGCCAGTGCACGCACACCAGGGCACTGACAAAAGCCGTGACCAGGCCGACGGCAAACAGAGGGATGTCCTCAGCACCCAGCAAGGACCGGTACTTCCAGGTGTCGTACACCCCGGCACCGATCAGCGTGGGAATCGCCAGAAAAAACGAAAACTCGGTGGCAACAGGCCGGGACAGCCCGAAAAGCATGCCGCCGATGATGGTGGCGCCTGAGCGGCTCGTGCCAGGAATCAGCGCGAAAGACTGAGCGATGCCGAGCTTGAGTGCATCGAGAGGGCCGAGTTGATCAATGTGCTGAATGCGCGCTTCCTGATCCGTGGCCGTGCGACGTCGCTCAACCCACAGAATGATCAGCCCGCCCACCACGAAGGCGATCGCCACCGGTACGGGTTTGAAGAGCACCTTCTTGATCATGCTGCCAAACATGAGGCCCAACACGGCGGCCGGCAGAAAGGCAATCAGGACATTGATGGCAAAGCGCCGTGCCGATGCGTCAGTGAACAGTCCCGCCACGGTACGCGCAATCCGCACGCGGTAGTACCAGATCACTGACGCCATGGCCCCGGTCTGAATGGCAATCTCGAACACCTTGGCCTTGTCATCCGTCCAGCCCAGCAAGCCGCCGACCACGATCAGATGGCCGGTACTGGAGATAGGCAAAAACTCGGTGAGCCCCTCCACGATGCCCAGCAAGGCGGCCTTGACCAGCAAGGGAAGACCGAAGAGGAACTCCATCAGGCGCGACTCCAGAGGGCATGAAAGGCATGAACCGGACCATGGCCGGAACCCACTGAGAGCTCACCGCTGCGGGCGATCGCTGCCGTCAGCCAGCGCTTGGCCTGACGGACCGCCTCCTCAACGGCCTCGCGCTGCAGGCGGCCCTCGGCCAGCATCTGACGCGCCAGCAGCGCGGCCAGCGCCGAAGACAGGGTGCATCCGGTGCCATGGGTATTTTTCGTCTCGATCCGCGGTGCGCTCAGCTCGATCATGCGATCGCCGTCGTGCAGCAGATCGGTCGCTTCGCCCTGCAGATGCCCGCCCTTGAGGAGCACCCAGCGGGCGCCTTCATCGCGCATCAATCGGCGTAGTTTTTCGGCCGCCCGACGCATCTCGCCCAGGGTCTCGGGTGCGCGTGCGCGCAGCAGCACGCCCGCTTCAGGCAAATTGGGCGTGATGATCGTGGCCAGAGGCAGCATGGCCTCAATCAACAGGCTTTCCGCATCGCGCTCGAGCAGAGCATCGCCACTCTTGGCCACCATGACGGTATCGAGTACCACGGCCTGATCAGGCAGGGCCGTGCGGCGTCGCTCAAGCACCTCGGCCACACTGCGGATGACGGCGGGTGCTCCCAGCATGCCGATCTTGATCGCATCGATGCGCACATCGGCCAACAAGGTGTCGAGTTGCTGACGCACAAAGCCGGAATCCACCATGGAGATCCCGGTGACAGCCTGGGAGTTTTGCGCGGTCAGGGCCGCCACCACGCCGCAGCCATGGGTGCCCATGGCCGCAAAGGCGCGCAGGTCGGTGAACAGGCCGGCACCACCAGAGGGGTCGACGCCGGCAATAGATAGGGTGTTGGCGGTAGTCACGGGGCAGTGGTCACATGAAG
>JBEELY010000043.1:0-3383 GCA_041167925.1 Pseudomonadota bacterium
GCGGTGGCATCGCCATGCCGCCCGATGCCACAGACGCCGTGCCCGGATCGGGCCCGGTCGCACGCGAAGGGCTGCGCACCATTCCTCCGCGAGAAAACGGCGGCAACCTCGATATTCGCCAGCTCACCCGAGGGGCGCGGCTTGAGTTGCCGGTGTTTGTGCCGGGCGCACTGTTTTCTGCGGGCGATGCCCACTATGCCCAGGGCGACTCCGAATGCTGCATCACCGCCATTGAAATGGGCGCCACGCTGACTGCGCGGCTGCATCTGCACAAGGGCGAGGCCGCCAGGCGACGCACCCGCTTTCCGAGGTTTTCACATCCGGGTTGGTTTGCGCCCCCGCAATGGGCTGCGCCGCATGACTTCATCGCCACCATGGGTTTCCCGATCGAAGCCGATGACACGCAGCAAGGCGAGGACCTCACCCTAGCCGCAAAAAACGCCCTTCGGGAGATGATCCTGCTGCTGGGCGAGCGCGGCTTCAGCCCGCATCAGGCCTATGTGATCTGCTCGCTTGCGGTCGACCTGCGCATCAGCAATGCGGTCGATCTGCCCAATGTCGGCGTGAGTGCCCTGCTTCCGCGGGCGATCTTCGAATAGCTCAGAAACCGTTAAGAAATCCGATCAGGGCTCAGGCCCGGCCTGGCGGCGGATCGCAGGCCACCGTGCCCATGTCGGCGGGCATGACCACCTCGAGCAATTCAAACTCCTGAGACGTTGCGGTCTCGTTGTGCTTGAGATAACCCGGGATGAGCAGCGACTCGCCTGCGGCCAGCCGGAGCTTGCGGCCATCTTCGAACTCAAGATCCACCCAGCCCTTGAGCGCATAGACAAACTGGGCCTCGCAGACATGGTAGTGCCAGCCGGTGGGCCGAGACATGCCCTGAGTCGCCGACATGATCTGCGCCTTCATCTTGCCGCCTGTGGCCTGGGCCACCAGCAAGTCCTGATACTTGAAGAATTCGCGACGGCCGGGGACCAAAGGCGCGGTTTCTGGGGTGGCGTGGGCCAGCTGGCCGGTGGGCAGGGGTTCGTGGGGTGCGTTCATGAGCATCTCCTTGTTGACGGCCTGAGCCGTTTCCGAAGCATCATTGGCGATTCACTGAGGCATTACTGCCGTGCACTGCGGCATCATCATACCCATGCCACTTTCTACGCCCCTGCCCCAACCACAGCTCTTTACTCCCGTCGCTCTTCCCCATGCCAGCCGCCTGATCAATCACGGCCCCACCGTGCTGATCACCTCAAAGCACGAGGGGCGACCCAATGTCATGGCAGCGGCCTGGTCGATGCCGGTGGAATTCACGCCACCCCGGCTGGCGCTGGTCATCGACAAGAAAACCGTGACCGCGCGATTTATTGAAGCCACCGGTGTGGTCGGTATCTGCATTCCCTGCGCCGCGCAGGCCGATCTTTGTTATGCCGTGGGCAGCGTGAGCCTGGATGATCCGCAACTGAAGGGGCTGAACAAGTTCGAGTCCTGGGGCATCCGCAGCATCGGGAGTCCCGCGTTGGGCGTACCTCTGATCGAAGGCTGCGTGGCCTGGATGGAGGCCCGGGTGATTCAGACCCCGGGCCCGGGCGGCATGAATCTGGATGAACATGCCCGCCTGGCCTACGACACCGTGTTTGTAGAAGTGGTGGGCGCCTGGGCCGATGAGCGGGTGTTCAGCCAGGGACGCTGGCATTTCAGCGAGGCGCATGCTGAGCTTGAAACAATTCACCACCTGGGTGGTGGTCTGTTTGCCCTGCCGTCAAAGAGGATTCAGGCCAAGCCGATGCTCTAGAACACCGCATGATCCCCACGGTCCACGCGAACTTCGCCCCGAAGGAGTCGGGACTGAAAATCGTAGAGCGTGTGGGTGCCGGTTTCAGGCGTGGCCTGCGCGTCATAGCGTTGCCGATCGGCATCCCAGACCAGCATGGATTCGCTGGCGTAATAGCGTCCGATGCGTGCGAGCTCGGCCTTCGCGGCAATGGTTGGGAACACGCGCCCGAGCGTGGAAAGAACCCCGATGATGGTGTCAAGCAGTCTAAGGGGAACCGAACGGATTCTGATGGGCTGGCCCAGTTCAGCAAACAGATGCCTTGCCTGATCCAGAGGCGTGACGGCCGGCCCGGGGCCGCCGATAGGCAGAATCCTCCGGTGACGAGCCGGATCGCTCAGACAGCCCACGAGGTAGGCGGCGAGGTCCTCATCACTGATGGGCTTGCAAGCGGTGAGCCTGCCATCACCAAAGACCAGATAAGGTTTGCCTGCACGCACCCGGTTGATCTGCCCGGTGAGAGATTTGAAAAACGCCGTGGGCCTGACGATGCTGTAGTTCAGCCCCGAATCAATCAGCGCGCTTTCAAACGCGAGTTTGGCTTGCTGGAAGGCCAGCCGGGGTTTTTGCACGCAGATTGCCGAGAGCAGCACGAACTGTTCGATGCCCGCCTGCTGCGCCGCCCGCAGGACATTCAGATGGGCCCGATGATCAATGGCCCAGGCATCGGCAGGCGCCCCAGTGCGTGAGGCAAGGCAGGACACGATCGCATCAACCGGCGCCAGCCCCTGCAATGCCGCACGAACGTTTGCTTCGCTCTCAAAGTTACAGGCGATGAAGTCGCCTCGTGCATCCGATGTGGCTGAAGTGCGTCCGGCGGCCAAGTCGCCTCGATCCGTCACAGCGCTCACCTGGCCCCGCGGGGGCGAACGTCGGCCCAGACAGGTCACCCGCCATCCTGCATTCAATAGCGCCTTGAAGGTGGCCTGGCCGATGGTGCCTGTAGCACCCAACAAGACGACATGGCCTGTCGAAGTCTCTGGGTCTGCGGGCTCGGCGCGTGCAGGGACGGTCTCGATCATGGGGTGGGTTCCTGAATCCTGGGGCGTCACATGTGCCGTCAATCAGATGTTCGGGCCGATGGGCCCGCACTGTTATGCTCCCGCCATCATTCGTGGCCGGGCTGCCCTCGTATTGTGGCGGGACTCGGCCTCATTCAAAGGAGACGCCCGCATGAAACAGCACGCGCTGCTCGAAGGTCTACGCGTGACCGATCTCACCACCGTGTTTTTCGGTCCCTACTGTACCCAGACCCTGGCTGATCTGGGCGCGGAGGTGATCAAGCTCGAGCCCGCTGACGGCGATACTGCGCGCCTGGTGGGCAACCCCGCTGCAACGCCAGGCATGGGCCCGGTGTTTCTGCGCCTGAATCGCGGCAAACGCAATATCGACTGGGACCTCAAGACTGAGGCAGGCCGCGAGGCCATGCGCGCCCTGCTGGCCAGCAGCGACGTCTTCATTCACAACATCCGGGCCGATGCCGTGGATCGGCTGGGCTTGGGCTATGAGGCGGTCAAGGCCATCCGGCCCGACATCGTGTATGTGCACTGCACCGGCT
>JBEELY010000090.1:0-6004 GCA_041167925.1 Pseudomonadota bacterium
CTGCGCAGGGCGCGCGCGGGCCGAACGGTTTGATGCAGGCCGGGAGCATGCCGCATGGGGGTGCGCAAGCCGGAAGTGGCGACACCGCGCTTCGCTGCGGAACGGCGAGCATCCGAGCCGAATCTGCTGAAACTCAGGTGCCCACACTGACCCCATCACAAAATGCCGAACTCGCGCGTGGCGCCTATCTCGCACGCATCGGCAACTGTGCGGGCTGTCATACCGCGCCGGGAGGCGCGCCCTACGCAGGCGGCAAGGCCATCGCAACGCCCTTTGGCACGGTGTATGGCGGCAATCTCACGCCGCATGCCACCGGTCTGGCGGGCTGGAGCGCGGAGGACTTCTGGCGGGCCATGCATCAGGGGCGTTCACGTGATGGGCGCGCGCTCAATCCAGCCTTTCCGTATACCGACTTCACACACCTGCGCCGCGAGGACAGCGATGCGATCTTTGCCTGGCTGCAGCGCCTGCCGGCGGTGGATGCACCAGCACGCAAGGCTGAGCTGCGTTTTCCGTGGAACCTGCCCGGACTGCTTCGGGTATGGCAGTGGCTGTTCTTCAAGCCCAAGGCCTTTGAGCCTGTGCCTACGCAAACAGAAGACTGGAATCGCGGCGCCTATCTCGTGCAGGGTCTGGGCCATTGCGGCGCTTGCCACACGCCGCGCAATGCCCTGGGGGCGCCCCTTGCGCAGGGCCATGCACCTCAGGCTCTGAGCGGGGCGGAGTTGCCGGCGCAGGGCTGGCATGCGCCTTCGCTGCGATCGGCCGAGTCAGGCGGGGTCGGCCACTGGCCTCTGAGCAGTATCGACCAGTGGCTGAGCACTGGCAATGCGCCCGAAGGTCAGGCCAATGGCCCCATGGCGCGCATCGTGAGTGACAGCCTCCATGCGCTGGTTTCCGAGGATCGTCGTGCCATGGCGGTTTATCTGAAGTCGCTCTCGCCGCCGATCCTGCCGTACGTGACCCAGTGGCCTGCCTCGACTGCACCCCCGACTCAGCCCCTTCAAAGTCAGCGCTCTCAGACGGTCGGCCACCCTGCATTCCCGCAAGATGGCTCGCCCCCGCAGTTGCTCTATCGCGAGCACTGCGCGCAATGCCATGGCGATGCGGGCGAAGGCCGCGGGCCGCTCTGGCCGGCACTCGCCGGGCATCGGGTGTTTACGCAGCCCACGCTCACCAATGCCGCGCGCATCGTGTTACACGGCGGCTTCGGCGCCGATGTGCCTGGCGGGCCAGTGCCTGCGGGCATGCCGCCCTTTGCAGGCGTGCTGAGCGATGCCCAGGTGGCAGGCCTGCTGCGCTGGATGCGGGACTCTGGACGTGCCGACCGGTCAGGCGTTTCAGCTGGGGTCAGAGGCGCGCAGGAGACGGGTCGCGAGACTCAGGCGGCTCAGGTCAATGCGCTGAGATCACTGCCTGTAGATTGAGGGCGGCGCCTGGGCCTTGATCAGGACCAGCACCCCTGGAGGGTAGCGCCTGAGGCCGCCCTGCTGGGGCTCAGGCCTTTAGGGCCGCCGTGATCGCCGGATCGATGATGGCCACCGCACGGGTCCAGCCCGCCGAGGCGCCGCGGATCTTGTGCGGAAAGCAGCTCACCACAAAACCGGTGGCTGGCAGGGCCTCGAGGTTGTGCAGTTTTTCGAGGTGGCAGTAGCCAATGTGCCGGCCGGCCTTGTGGCCTTCCCAGATCAGCGAGGCATCTCCGCTCTCGCCGTACTTTTTGGCGGTATGCACAAAGGGAGCGTCCCAGCTCCAGGCATCGGTGCCGGTCAGTCGCACGCCGCGCTCGAGCAGATACATGGTGGCTTCATAGCCCATGCCGCATCCGGCCGAGACATAGTCGGACTGGCCATAGCGGCTGGCCGCGCGTGTATTGACCACCACGATTTCGAGTGGCGACAGGGTATGCCCGATGCGCGCGAGCTCGGCTTCAACTTCAGCCGCCGTGACTACATGGCCATCGGGCAAATGACGAAAGTCGAGCTTCACGCCGGGCTGAAAGCACCAGTCGAGATCCACCTCATCGATGGTGATCGCCCGTTCCCCACGGTTCATGGTGGGATGGAAGTGATATGGCGCATCAAGATGGGTGCCGTTGTGCGTGCTCAGCTGCACCGACTCTACAGCCCACACCGCGCTGTCCGGCAGGTCAGATTGCTTGAGCCCCGGAAAGAAGGGCGCCATCTGGCCAAAGGAGTTTTCATGATTGAAATACTGGATTCGCGGCGCCATGGATGGCGGGTCGGACACCACATCGTTTTCGAGATAGATCGACAGGTCGATGATGCGTCGGGACATGGCGGGCTCCTTGCGTTGGCGCTCAGGCCATCGGGTGCTCAGGGTCGTGGATGCAGCCGAACCGGCAGTCGATCCGGTGTCATGGTGAGGGCGAAGACTTCTTCGATGCTCGCCGGGTCGTCATCGAAAGACAAGTCGAAATTCCGAAGAATCATGGAGGCCGCAAGACGGATCTCGGCAATCGCCAGATAGCGCCCTGGACACAGCCGTGGGCCCGCGCCAAAGGGAAAGACCTTGCGGGCCGGGGAGTCGATGGCGGTGGTGGCCTGCGGTGATGCCTGCGCCGAGCCTTGCTGCATCGTGGGCTGCCCTGCCTGCGACTGCAGCCAGCGCAGAGGATCGAAACGATGCGCATCCACAAAGTGCGCTTCGTCCAGTGCGGCCGCGCGCATCAGCCCGAAGATGCGCGTGCCCACGGGCACACGCACATCGCCCACCACGCGTTCCTTGAAGACCTCGAAGCCCGCCAGCGGCGCCACGGGCTTGATACGCATGGCCTCGTTGGCGGCCGCCTCGACATAGTCCATCTCCTGCAGGCAGGCGAAGTCGGGCGCCACCCGATGGTCGCCCAGCAGGCGATCAACCTCGGCACGGGCCGTAGCGGTTTGTTCGGGATGGGTGGACAGGAAATAGAGCAGCCAGCCCAGGGTATTGGCCGCGGTGTCTTCGCCGGCAAACACCAGCGTGGTGGTGTTGCCGATGATGTCCTCGTCAGTGAAGCCCGAGTCGGGTTCATCGCGGGCCACCACCATGGCCTCGAGCATGTTGGAGGGCTTGTCGCGCAGCGCGGGCTGGGCCGCCATGCGGGCCCGTGCATCGGCAATAAAGCCACGCACCCGCTGATCGATGCGCTCGACCATGCGGTCGGCTTCACGATCGATCGGCAGCTTGAGCCAGTTCCAGTAGCGCACCGGCAGGATCATGCGTCGCCCCACCATGCGGAACATCAGCTCCACATCTTTTTGCAGCGGATCGTCGTCATGATCGAGCGCATCGATATCTTCGCCAAAAGACAGCGCGATCGTAATGTCCATGGCCCAGGCCTTGAGGTCACGGGCCACATCCACCGGCCTGCCCTCGGCCAGTGCGCGATTCCAGCGATCAAGCAGCCGCTGGGTCATGCGCTCCATGGTCGGATAGAAATGCCGCACCACCTCCGGGGCCAGCGCCCGCATGACCAGCTTGCGATGGGTGCGCCAGCGCTCGCCTTCGGCGCTGAAGACGCCCTGGGCACCGAGCTCGTCGGCGGTCAGGCGCAGGGCTTTGCTGCGGCCCAGACCTTCGGGGCGGTCGCGCAGCAGCTCGCTCAGCAACTGATGGTCATTGACCACCAGCACGTTTTCGCTAAGCAACTTAAAGCGAAACAGGCGGCCGTAGTCGCGGGCCCAGCCTTCTAGCAAGGCATGCAAGCGGGTGGGCTGAATCTGGCGGGCATTGCCCAAAATGGGCAGGCCCGGCGGGCAGGGCAGCTCGGTGATTTCGCGCAGAGCCATGGTCTAGTGCAGCCGGTGAGGTTTTCAGCCCAGGGTGACGGCCCCGTTCGGGGTCATGAAATGTGCACGCAAGGCGCTTGTTTCGCTGATGACCCGGGTGATGGGCACGGGCGAGCTGAGTGCGGGCATGCGTGCCAGCAGCGAGGCCGGTGCATGCACCTCCAGGCCGGTCAGGCGTACGGGCGAGGGCGGCAGCTTGGCGCTCGGATGCAGCTCGGGCGGAACGTCCCACTGGATGATGGTGGGCAGCAGACCCCCTTCGGGCGGCCTGCCGTTGCCCAGCGCCGTGATGCGCCACTGAAGCTCGCCCCGCGTCATGCGAGAAGGCTGGCCCACGTCGTAGCGCAGGCTGGCCAGGGCGGCATCAATGTCATCGGTGCGCGCGAGGTAATGAATGAATTGCGGCTGCTGCGCGACACGGGCCTTCATGTCGGGCTCGTCGAGCATGAACGAGCGGGGCCGTGGCGGCTCGGGCTGGCCGGGGTCGGCCGCGATCAGCTCAAGATAGACCGTGCCGCCCAGGTTGAGCAGGCGGTTGTGCGTACCCCGACCTTCATGCTGGCCGCCAGGCTGCAGGCCCGTGCCCAGGTGCTGGCGCAACCAGGCTTCGCCTGAATCGAGGTCGGTGGCTGCGATCACCAGATGATCGAGTGCGATGAACATGAGCGACTCCGTGCTGGCAAGTAGAATGCCGACCCATGTTAACCGAACACAAAATGCGCCTGGCGCGGGCCTTCGAGGCCGCTGCACAGGCCCTCGCGCAGGCCGCACGCGATGCCGGCAAGACGGTCGAGTTGTCCCCCGTCAAGGCCCTCCTCGAGCGCGCCCGTCAGGCTGATCATGGCGATCTGGCCTGCAATCTGGCCCTGCAGATCGCCAAGCCGCTGCAGTCCAATCCGCGTGCCGTGGCGCAGGGCCTGATCGACGCGCTGCGGGCCAGCGAGGCGGGGCCTCTGATCGCATCGGCCGAGATTGCCGGGCCGGGCTTCATCAATTTGCGCCTCACTGCCGCGGCCAAGCGCGAGGTGGTCAGTCGCATTCTGGCGCAGGGCGAGGCTTTCGGCCGCACAAGCGTGGGCGCGGGCCAGCGGGTGGTGGTGGAGTTCGTCTCGGCCAACCCGACCGGGCCGCTGCATGTGGGCCATGGCCGCCAGGGGGCCCTGGGCGATGCCATGGCGGCCATGCTGCAGGCCAATGGCTGGCAGGTGCAGCGCGAGTTCTACTACAACGATGCCGGTGCCCAGATCGCCAACTTGGCGTTGTCAGTCCAGGCCCGTGCACGCGGCATGACGCCTGATGACCCGGCCTTTCCCAAGGACGGCTATCGCGGCGACTACATTGCCGACATCGCACGCGAGTTCATGGCCGGGGGCACGGTCTCGGCCGAGCGCGTGCCAGCGGTCACGGCCAGCGCCAATCCCGATGATCTCGAGGCCATCCGGGCTTTTGCGGTGGCTTATCTGCGCCGCGAACAGGATCTGGATCTGCAGGCCTTTGGTGTGGCCTTTGATGTCTACTATCTCGAGTCTTCGCTCTACAGCGACGGCAAGGTCGAGCAGGCCGTGCAGGGCCTGGTGTCGGCGGGCAAGACCTACGAGCAGGACGGCGCCCTGTGGCTGCGCAGTACCGACTACGGCGACGACAAGGACCGGGTCATGCGCAAGTCCGAAGGGGGCTATACCTACTTCGTGCCTGATGTGGCCTATCACGTGACCAAGTGGCAGCGCGGCTTTGCACGCGCCATCAATGTGCAGGGATCGGACCATCACGGCACCATCGCAAGGGTGCGTGCCGGCCTGCAGGCGCTGAACATCGGCATTCCAGCAGGCTTTCCGGACTACATCCTGCACAAGATGGTTACCGTCATGCGCGCTGGGGAAGAGGTCAAGATTTCCAAGCGCGCGGGCAGCTATGTCACGCTGCGCGACCTGATTGAATGGTCCGGTGGCATTGGCCCGGATGGCGCCCCGCCCGAGGGCCTGACCCGCGAGGAAGCACTCCGACGCGGCCGCGATGCAGTGCGCTTTTTCCTGATCCAGCGCAAGGCCGACAGCGAGTTCGTGTTCGATGTGGATCTGGCCGTGTCGCGCTCCGACGAGAACCCCGTGTACTACGTGCAGTATGCGTATGCGCGCATCTGTTCGGTCCTCGCCCAAGCCCTGACCGCAGGCGCAGCGCCCGATGCCGCAGCGCTGGAGGCCCGCCTGCGCACG
>JBEELY010000105.1:0-3213 GCA_041167925.1 Pseudomonadota bacterium
GCTGATAGTCATGGCACATGTAGAGCGTGGTCTCGGGCGGCAGGCTCAGCACCTTGTTGATCGATCGGTACAAGGTCCGGGCGTCGCCGCCCGGAAAATCGCACCGGGCCGTGCCGTAGTCAGGCATGAACAGGGTGTCGCCCACGAAGGCTGCAGTGTCCTGGCCGTCGCTCACCACATAGGTCATGCAGGCCGGGGTATGACCTGGGGTGTGCAGGGCGCGGGCCTGCAGCTGGCCGATCCGGAAGGTCTCACCATCCTGAAGCAGATGATCGAACTGACCGCCATCGCGCCGGAACTGGGGCTCGGCATTGAACAGGTCTGCAAAGACGTTCTGTACCGTGGTGATCTGCTGTCCGATCGCGATCTTGCCGCCGATCTTCTGGCGCAGATAGGCCGCTGCCGACAGGTGATCGGCATGCACATGGGTTTCAAGGTGCCAATGCACTGTCGCCCCCAGAGCCTGGACGCGCTCGATCAGGCGGTCAGCACTGGTTGTGCGTGTACGTCCCGACTTGGGGTCATAGTCGAGCACACTATCGACAATCGCCGCCTCCCGGGTGGCGGTGTCCATCACGATGTAGCTCACCGTCCAGGTGGCCGTATCGAAAAAACCTTCAACCTGCATGCGCCCCTGGGCCGCTGCGCTGGCCCGGGCGGCGCCCAGGTCAGTGATGCGCTGAGCCATCGCGCTCAGGTCATAGCCCGCCGCCTGCGTCCGGGCCAAAATGGCCTCAGTGGGTTGGCGGCCCGCCTGCGACAGGGCCCACATCGTGCTCGACCGAAGACCGCTGCGACAGTAGGCCAGCACCGGCTGCGGCAGGCCCGCGAGCATCTGACCAAAGGCTTCGCCCTGGGCATTGGTCACCTTGCCGGTCTCGGCAGGCAGCCAAGCCACTTCCATGCCCAGGGCGCGCGCTGCCGTGGCCATGGTGTCCCATCCGGTCTGGTCGGGGCTCTCTCCGTCCGGGCGATTGCAGACCAGGCTGCGAAAGCCTGCCGCGCGGATGGCTTCTAGATCGTCGGGCTTGATCTGGGCGGCAACAGAGAGCGTGTCGGTCAGGGGCTTGAGGATCATGTGGGCTCCAGAGCACCCGATGGTGCAGGAATGTGCCATGGGCACGGGGTGGTGTAGATGCCTATCCAAGATCCATGCCATCACAGGGGCATCGGCGCGCAGAGCGTCTGTTCATGCGGTTTTTCAGCAGGGCTGTCGTCGTTTTAACCCCTGTCATGGCGGGTTGAGTGCATGTTGATATGGCAGTTTCACCCTCCGTCCTTTGGCATTTATGACAGTTAAGGCAGTTAATCTGCCATGTGGCAGAGTATATTCCAGCGATTGCCAACGCTTTCGTCGATCCCGTAGCCGATGCCTCTGAATCCCGCCATCCAGCCACTGGTGTCCTACCTCGAGCATGAGCGCGCGCCCATGGCGGTGATTGCGCCCGATCACACCTTGCTGGCGGTGAATACCGCCTACCGTCGCCAGTTTGGCGTGGCCGATCGCGACTGCATTGGTCGAAAATGCTTTGAGGTCTCGCATGGGTTGGATGCGCCTTGCGACGAACTCGGTCGGGTCTGCCCCATGCGTCAGGCGGCTTGCTCACGCGCTCCCGAGACCGCGCTGCATGGACTGAGCCCGGCCGTCAGCGGTCCACAGGGCCAACAAAGCATGCTTGAGATCGAGGTCAGGCCGGTACTGGATCGCGACCACACCATTCAGGCCTATGTCGAACGTCTGCAGCCGCGCGTGCTCCGGGATCGCCAGGGCATGCAGGCGGGGCCGGTCGGTGGGGCCCCGGCGTTTCGGGCCGCCATGGCTTCGGTGCAGCGGGTGGCGCCCTCCATGCTGCCCGTGCTGCTGCAGGGCGAGTCGGGCACCGGCAAAGAGCTCTTCGCGCGGGCTGTGCATGAGGCTAGCCTTCGCCGACAGGGGCCCTTCGTGGTGGTCGATTGCTCCGGGCTAACCGAGTCCCTCTTCGAGAGCGAACTGTTCGGCTACGAGAAGGGTGCCTTCACCGGGGCGCTCGCGCGCAAGAGCGGGTTGGTGGAGGCAGCGCAAGGCGGCACCCTCTTTCTTGATGAGATCGGTGATGTACCCCTGTCGATGCAGGTCAAGCTACTGCGCCTGATCGAGACCGGCATGTTTCGCAGGGTGGGCGGCATTGAGCAGCTTCAGGCCGATTTCAGGTTGATCTGCGCGACCCATCAGCCGCTGCCCTCCATGGTGCAGGAGGGGCGTTTCCGGCAGGACCTTTACTTTCGAATCAGTGCCTTCCCGATCCGCTTGCCCGCGCTGCGAGAGCGTCTGGAGGACCTTCCCGCGATTGCCCTGGCGCTGCTGCGACGCACCCGCGGCAGCCTGTCCACGCGGGCCGAGCCGATCACCGCGGCTGCGCTTGCGTTGCTGGCGCAGCACGACTGGCCGGGCAATGTGCGCGAGCTGCGCAATGTGCTCGATCGGGCCTCGCTGTACTCCGCAGGCGCGCCGATCGAGGAGGCGCATCTGCTGCAGGGCGGGTTTGTCGTCCAGGCTGCATCTTCGTTTTTAGGGCAGCCTGTGCCGTCGCTTGTCGCTCAGACCGCGTCTTCAGGTTTCCGAGAAAGACCGCCTGAGATGTCCTTTGATGGGTCTTCCTTGCGGGCCCATCGCGCTGCTGCCGTGGGCACGTCCTCGCTTGAGGCGCTGGTGCGCCAGTGGCAGGGCTCACGTGCCGACCTCGCACGTCATCTGGGCATGAGCGAACGTACCCTTTATCGCCGCCTGCGCGAGGCCGGACTGGCCCGCGCCCTGCGCACTCAGCACATCAGCATGCCGCCATCCACCAGCAGCGACTGACCGGTCATGCCCGAGGATTCGCGCGAGACCAAGTGCAGCGCGAGCGAGGCGATCTCTTCGGCCTGCAACACCCTGCCGATTGGAATGCGGCCGAGCACCGCGGAGATCACCTCGCTGCCATCGGATCCAGTGGCCTGCGCGTAGCCCGCCTTCAGCGTCTCGACCATGTCGGTCTGCACAAAGCCGGGGCAGATCGCATTGACGGTCACACCCTGCGCCGCCGTTTCCATGGCCACGCAGCGGGTCAGCCCCACCACCGCGTGCTTGCTGGTGTTGTAGGCACTTTGGTTGCGCGAGCCCCACTTGCCTGCGGTGGATGCGATGTTGAGGATGCGCCCGTAGCCCCGCTCGAGCATCGCGGGCAGCACCGCCTG
>JBEELY010000176.1:0-5589 GCA_041167925.1 Pseudomonadota bacterium
GCCGTCGGTGAGGTGTCCGAGGCGGTCCGCAGTCCTGTGGGCTTTCATGTGCTCAAGGTGATCGAACGCCGGGGCGCAGGCGCAGCAGAGGGTGTTCCGGTTCGTCAGACCCGGGCCCGACATATCCTCGGGCCCGTGGATGCGCTCAATTCCGAGTCGGAGGTGCAGCGCCGGCTCGCCGAGGTTCGCCAGCGCATCCTCGCGGGCAGCGTCAGCTTTGCCGCCATGGCCCGTCAGTATTCTGCAGACGGCACAGCCAGTCAGGGTGGCGAGCTTGGCTGGCTTTATGCGGGCGATACCGTGCCAGAGTTCGAGTCGGCCATGAACGCGCTGCAGCCGGGTGAAATCAGTGAGCCCGTCCGCTCTCCCTTTGGTCTGCATCTGATCGAGGTGCTCGAGCGTCGTACCGATTCGGCATCACCTCAGCGCCTGCGTTCGCAGGCCCGGGCGGCCATCCGGGCCCGCAAGTCGGCCGAGGCCTTCGAAGAATGGGTGGCACTCGCGCGTGATCGTGCCTTCGTGCAAATCCGTCTTGACGAGCGCTGAGTCCTGGTGAGGCATCAGGCACGTAAACGATTCGGCCAGCATTTTCTGGTCGATCAGGGCGTGCTGTCGGCGATCGTGCGCGCGGTCGCCCCCCAGGCTGATGACCTCCTTATCGAAATCGGGCCGGGCCTGGGTGCCCTGACCCTGCGCCTGCTCGATGCCCTGCCTTCGATCGATGCTGTCGAGATCGACCGCGATTTGGTGGCCGCCCTGCGTCGACGCTGGCCGGCGTCGCGTCTGCGAGTGCACGAGGCCGACGCCCTGACCTTCGACTATGCGAGCCTTTCATCCGGACCTCGGCGGATGAGGCTGGTGGGCAATCTGCCATACAACATTTCAAGCCCGCTGCTGTTTGCCCTGCTGGCCTGGCGCGAGCAGATCCACGATCAGCACTTCATGCTGCAAAAAGAAGTCATCGACCGGATCGTGGCCGCCCCTGGCACCGCAGCGTATGGCCGGCTGTCGGTCATGCTGCAGGCGGCACACCATGTGGAGTGCTTGTTTGAAGTGCCGCCAGAGGCCTTTGATCCGCCGCCGAGGGTGGATTCGGCCGTGGTCCGGATGATTCCTCGCGAACGCACGCTGTGTGCAGACCTCAAGGTGCTTGAGCGACTGATGGAGCAGGCTTTTGCCCAGCGTCGCAAAATGCTGCGAGGTACGCTCTGGCCGTGGCTGGCCCAGCAGGGCTTGGATGCCGATGACCCGCGCTGGGCACTTGAGCCCACGGCGCGTCCCGAAGAGGTGGGCCTGCAGACCTGGTGCCGTCTGGCCGATGGCCTGGGCGCGCGTTCAGCGGGCGCCAAAGCCTAGAAAGAGCGCTGAATCAGCTCGATCTTGTACCCGTCGGGGTCTTGCAGGAAGGCGATGATGGTGCTGCCACCCTTGACCGGCCCAGCTTCCCGCGTGACCGTGCCTCCGGCGGCCTTGACCCGCTCGCACGTGGCGGCGGCATCTTCCACGGCGATCGCAAGATGCCCGAATGCGCCGCCCATCTCGTAGCTCGATACCCCGTAGTTGTAGGTCAGCTCGATCTCGGCATGGTCCGGATTGGATCCGAATCCGACGAAGGCGAGCGAGTACTTCTGGTCGGGACGATCGGTGGTCCGCAGCAGGGTCATGCCCAGCACGCGGGTGTAGAAATCGATGGATCGCTGCATGTCGCCGACGCGCAGCATGGTGTGAAGCAGTCGCATGGTAGTTAGCTCAGATGAAGGTCGTCAGGAAAGTCCTTGAGCTGACGACGGGCCGTTTCGAACTCTGGCAACACGGACTGCACCGTAGCCCAAAAGCGCGGGCCATGGTTCAGTTCGCGCAGATGGGCAAGTTCGTGGACGATCACGTAGTCGATGATCTCAAGGGGAAAGTGGATCAGACGCCAGTTCAGCCGTACGGCGCCTTCGGCAGTGCAACTGCCCCAGCGGGTTCGTGCCGAAGACAGCTGCCAGCGTGAGGGCTGCACGCCCAGCCGCGGACTCCAGTGCGCCAGTCGCTCGGCAAACAACTGCCGGGCCTGTTTTTGCAGCCAGGCCTGGACGGCGTCCTGCATCTGGGTGGGCCCCGCACCGGGGGGCAGGCCGATGCGCAGCAACCCCTCGGTATCGAGCCTCACGCCCCGTGCGTGAGGCTCCGGGCTCAGGGTGAGCGCCCGTCCGAGGTGCGCCACCTTGCCACCCTGCTCCCATCGCACGGCAAGACGTTCACGCCGTTGGGCGTGTTCTCGCCATTCGACCAGCTTGCGGGCAATCCAGCGTGATTTTTCATTGAGCGCCGACTCGATCTGACCCAAGGTGACCCACTTGGGAGCGGTGACCCGCAGCCCTCGGTCATCGATCAGAAAGCCGATGCTGCGCCGACGCGCGCGCTGCAGTTCATAAAGGATCCACTGACCTTCGATGAGCACGCGCCTTTCGTCGCCTGAACGCACGGAGCCGGGTGTGGCCTGGGGGGGGGCGGGCCCATCAAAGAGAGGGAGATCGAGCTGCAGCGCAACCGGTTTGACGGCAGGCTCAAGGCTTGGCCGGGTGGTCGGCCTGGCAGCAGGTGCGCTCACGCAGATGTCCCGGGCGGTCTGGCCTCTGACTTGCCGCGCGAGGCTGCCCTCGCTTGTGCCCGGACCTCACCAGAGGCCAGGGTGCCGGCCTGTGGGTCGAGCCGCTGCATTTCGTCTTCGATCCAGGACTCAACCTCCTGCATCAGGCTGTCGGCATCGTGATGAGCGGATGCGATCGGCGGGCCGATCGAGACGGTGATGAGGCCCGGCTGCTTGATCCAGGGCCGCTTGGGCCAGGCCCGCGCGCTGTCGACCGCGATGGGGACCACCGGCGCGCCCGTGCGGATAGCCAGACGCGAGCCGCCGGTTTTGTACTTGCCCCGCTGGCCTCGAGGCATCCGGGTGCCCTCCGGGAACATGATGATCCAGCTGCCTTGCTCAAGCTTGCGCAAACCCTGCCTGACCACTGACTCGAAGGCGTCTCTGCCCTTTGCACGATCAATGTGAATCATGTCGAGCAGAGCGATGCCCCAGCCGAAAAAAGGGAGCCAGAGCAACTCGCGCTTGAACACGAAACACAGCTCACGGGGCATGTAGGCAATGAGGAAAAAGGTTTCCCAGGTGGACTGGTGTTTGGACAACAGGATGGCCTGCCCCTGGGGCAGATGCTCGAGCCCGCGGATCTGCCAGCGGATGCCGCAGACCCAGCGTGCCACCACGATCATGGCGCGCGGCCAGCCGATTGCGAAGCGGTAGCGCCAGCGCAGGGGCGCGGGCGCGAGCAAGAGAAGCGCCAGCGCATAGGGAATCACGGTGAGCACCTGGATGGCGAGGAACAGGGCTGAGCGCAGGGCGTTGAGCATGTCTTCAGTGTGCCAGTTCGTTGGCCACTGCACCGAGGTTCACCCGCACCAGTGCATCTTCCGGAATCGTGCCAATGGATCTCCCGCGGCCTGTACCCTCGGGCGTGACCGCTGAGGGCGCCATGCCCTGCTTGCCGGCCTGTACGGCGCTGAGCAGACGGATGGCGCGGCAGCCAGCCTGCAGGGCGCTATGAAGATGCTCGGGTGATCCCGAGACCACGGTGGTGTGTGCCCCGGGTACCCTCAGCCGTTGCATCAGGTCATGCAAGGTCTGAGGCAGGGCATCGGCAAAGAGCATCAGGTCGATGCGGGCGCCGTGCGCTGCCAAAGCCTGCTGCAGATCGGCATGGCGCCGATTGAGGCCATCCATGTCACAGGCGCCACGATGCAGGGCGGTGCAATCCTGAAGGACGGCCACCCGGTATCCGGCATGGTTGAACCGGGCGATGGCTTCAGCTGCACCTTCGAGCAGGCGGCAGGCCGTGTTCGATCGTTCATGCGCACGATCATGCGATCGGTCGTAGGGGCGATCGTGTCCACGCACGGTTTCGCACAGCACCCCTTCCTGATCGATCACGATGAGCTTCACGCGCCTGCCTGCGGGAGTTTTGACAGGTCTGCGATGCGATTCATGAGCTCATGCAGGGCGGCGAGCAGCGCAATGCGATTGGCCCTGAGTTCGGGATCCTGCACATTGACCATCACGCCATCGAAGAAAGCATCGACGGGGCCCCGTAGCGCGGCCAGGGCCTGCAGTGCCGCGGCATAGTCTTGCGCTTCAAGCAGCGGCTGCGTGACTTGCGCCACCTGCAGCATCGCCAGGTGCAAGGCTTGTTCTGCGGGTTCGATCAACAGTTCGGGCTGAAGGGAGGTCTTGCGTGCGACCTCGCCCGGATCCGCTGTGGCCTTGCTCTCTGCCTCCTGGGCCTTGCGCAGGATGTTGCCGATGCGCTTGTTGGCTGCAGCCAGAGCGTCTGCCTCGGGCAGCGCACGAAACCGCGGCAGCGCTTCCAGGCGGGACTCGATACGATCGAGCCGGTCGGCATCGACCGCAAGAACCGCATCAATGTCTTCGGCGGCATGGCCTTGCTCACGCAGATAACCGCGCAGCCGATCGGTAAAAAAGGCGGCCAGCCCGGCACGGTCTGCCTGCACCGTGTCCAGACCCGCAAAAGCAGAGAAGGCAGTTTCGAGCAGGTGGCTCAGATGCACTGGCGCGCCCGATGCGGCAGGACGTTCGATCAGCATGCGCAGCACGCCCAGGGCATGGCGGCGCAGGGCGAAAGGATCGCGATCGCCGGTGGGATGAGCGCCAATGCCCCAGATCCCGGCCAGGGTCTCGAGCTTGTCCGCCAGCGCCAGCGCCAGGCCGGTTGGGCTGGCGGGCAGGGCATCTCCGGCAAACCGGGGCTGGTAATGCTCGGCAATCGCCTGCGCAACCTCAGGCGGCTCGCCATCATGCAGCGCATAGTGCCGTCCCATGTTGCCCTGCAACTCGGGAAACTCGCCCACCATGCCGGTCAGCAGGTCCGTCTTGGCCAGCAGGGCGGCACGGTCGACGGATGCGGCCGATGCGCCGGCATGGGTCGCCAGCGCCCGGCCGATCGTCCGCACACGCTCGGTCCGCTGGGCCTGGGTACCGAGTTTGGCGTGATAGACCACCGACCCAAGGGCGTCGACACGGCTGGCGAGCGACTGGCGCTGGTCCTGCTCGAAAAAGAAACGGGCATCAGCCAGGCGCGGTCGGACTACCCGTTCATTGCCATCGATGATCAGCGACGGATCTTCGATGGCCAGGTTCGAGACGATCAGAAAGCGCGGCAGCAGGGCACCGCCGACATCGAACAAGGGAAAGTATTTCTGGTTGGTGCGCATTGTCAGGATGAGGCATTCCTGGGGCACCTTGAGGAACTCGGCTTCGAAGCCACCCACATAGACAGCGGGCCACTCGACCAGCGCAGTCACTTCATCAAGCAGGGCCTCCACAATGCCGGTGTCCTGGCCGAGCGATGCGCCGAGGGTCTGAGCCTGCGCCTGCAGTTGCTTCATGATCATCGCCCTGCGGTCTTCGAAGGAAGCGATGACATGACCGCGCTCGCGTAGCGCGTGGGCATAGTGGTCCGCATGGTTGAGCGTGATGCTGGCTTCGCCCTGAAAGCGGTGACCCCGGGTGATGCGGTCCGACCGGAT
>JBEELY010000196.1:0-3785 GCA_041167925.1 Pseudomonadota bacterium
GGTCTCGACCCCTGGCGGCGTATGCCGATTCGCAACATCGCCGGGCTGCAGGTGGGCGAGCGCAGGCCCGTGTTCGAATTACTTGCTACTCGTAGCGGCCCAGTCGCACCATAGTCGTACCGACCCGCAGCTGCGCCATTGAGGGCATGACCAGCACCGTGTTGTCGTAAGGCGCACGGATCACGTTGTCGCCGTCGGTAGCGATCGGATCGCCCTCGCGTGCGATGACCTCCAGCCCTGTAAAGGGCGCCACGAACCGGAAGGACAGGCTGCGCGCCACCACGGGTTCGGTCACACGCACGATACGCTGCACTGCAGGCGGCGTCAGCCGAAGCTGAGCGTCGATGCGCGTGGGCTCGACGACACCGGTCTCGCGCAAAAAGCGCAGCAGGGTATCCATGGCCACATCGACCGAGGATTGCGACCAGTGCTGGCCGCACTCGATCAGGATGGCCGTGCGCGCATCCTGAGGATCTCCGAAACCACCGCGCTCGATCATGCGCAGTCCAGCCGGATGTCCGGTATCGATCAGCAGGTCGCCTGGAACACCCAGGCGACGGGCATAGGCAGCACTCTTGTCCCCGCCTTTGCCGGTTGCGCCGCAGACCATGATCGGTCGGCAGGGCTCATGCATGGAATGGATGTCGAGCAGCAGATCGGCGGCATCCACAAAGGGCCTCAGCAGGCGCGCACGACGCAGCTCGACCGAATCACGTGATCCCAACAAGGCCTCATCGGCCCACACGCGGTTGTAGTCCTCGTCGACAAAACGGCTGCGATCCGGGTCGGCTGGATCCCAGCGTGCGAAGGCCTCGGTATTGCCAAAGGCCAGGGTCAGGCTGCCGCGGTCCGGCCGCAGGCCTTGTGCGAGCAGGGCATCGAGCGCAATGGCACCACAGAGTTCGTTGCCATGGGTGAGGGCCTGGACCATCACGCGTGGTCCCGGGCGGCCCGAGTCGAAGTGCCAGACATGGTCGACGCCGGTGTTGCCCTGCTTCCAGCGAGCAATGTCAGGGGCGGCAATTTCGATAGGGCGCTGGGCGGATTGAGTCATGAGACGGAAGGCTCCAGGAGATGACAGGCTGCCCTGATTCGCGCCTCGGAAGGCAGCGGGGCCTGGGGACTAAGCAGCGCCTCTGACCGCCCCTGAGCCGGGTCGGCCGCGGGCGGGGCGAGCCGGATCGGCAGGTCGCGCAACACGGGCACCTCGGTGCCACATCGCGGCATGGCATGCGGGCAGCGGGGATGAAAGTGGCAGCCACCCGGCGGGTTGAGCGGCGAGGGAATCTCGCCGCGGATGGGTTGATACCGCTGTCCGCGACGATCGAGGCGCGGCACCTCGGCCAGCAGCGCCTGAGTATAGGGATGCTGAGGCGCGCTATAGACAGCTTCGATCGGGCCGGTTTCGACCACCCGGCCCAGGTACATGACCACCACGCGGTCGCAAACATGCCGGATCACGCCCAGGTCATGGGAGATGAAAAGCAGCGTGAGCCCCAGGTCGCGACGCAGGCTCATCAGCAGGTTGATGACCTGGGCCTGGATGGACACATCGAGTGCCGCCACGGCTTCATCGCAGACCAGAAAGCGCGGCTGGACCGCCAGGGCCCGCGCGATACCTACCCGTGCCCGCTGTCCGCCCGAGAACTGGTGTGGATAGCGGCGCGCCATCTCGGGTGACAGCCCCACCTGTTGCAGAAGACCGGCCACATAGGACTCGGCCTGCGTGCGCTCGATCAGGCCATGGGCAAGCGGCGCCTGGGCAATCGCCTCGCCCACCCGCATGCGTGGATTGAGCGAGGCAAAGGGATCCTGGAAGATCATCTGGACCAGCGGCCGCTGACCTGCCTGAAGGCGCACCGGCTGGCCCGCCAGCAGCACCTCGCCCTCGGTGGGTGCATGCAGGCCGGCAATGACGCGACCGAGGGTGGACTTGCCGCAGCCCGACTCTCCGACCAGACCGACCACCTCGCCCTGCGCCACCGCAAAGCTCACCCGGTCGACCGCATGCACGGTCTGCTCGCGCAGGTTTGCGCCCAGGCGGGCGGCAAGACGCTCAATGGCATCGAGCCGGCGCACGAAGCGTCGCGAGACCTCGCGGACCTCGAGCAGCGCCGGCGCGGTGCCCTGGGCCGGTACGTGATCGTGACCGTGATCGCGACCCTGACCCTGATGCTGATCCATGGACGGACTCATGAAGCGCCCTCCGCAGCCAGCGGCCGCAGGCATCGCACCTCCCGCTCGCCAATGCGAAGCATCGGCGGGGGCTGCTGGCAGTCTGGGCCCGCCTGCGCGCAGCGCGGCGCAAAGGCGCAGCCCGCAGGCAACTCGGCCAGCGCCGGGGTCATGCCCGGAATCTGACGCAGCGCACGGCCGGGCGGATTGTTGGCTGGGACCGAGTCGAGGAGGCCGCGAGTGTAGGGATGCAGGGGCGCATCGAGCACCGCATCAACACCGCCCTGTTCAACGATGCGCCCGGCGTACATGACCGCGATGCGCTCGGCCAGACCTGCGACCACGGCCAGATCATGGGTGATCCAGATCAAGGCGGTGCCGGCATCACGCACGAGCTGTTGCATCTCGAACAGGATCTGCCCCTGCACGGTGACATCCAGCGCCGTGGTGGGCTCATCTGCAATGATCAGCGAGGGCCGGTTGAGCAGCGCAATCGCAATGGCCACCCGTTGGCGCATGCCTCCTGAAAACTGATGGGGATACTGGGCCAGGCGCTCACCGGGCGAGGCTATGCCTACGCGGGCCAGCGCCTCGGCACAGCGCTCCAGCGCCTGCGCCTGGCTGATGCGCTCATGCGCCAGGATGGCCTCGACCATCTGGGTATCCACCCGCAGGACCGGGTTCAGGGTCATCATGGGGTCCTGGAAGATCATGGCGATGCGATGGCCGCGCAGGGCTCGCATGGCTTCGCTTGACGCGCCCACCAGTTCCTGGCCGGCAAAGCGGATGCTGCCCGAGGCAATGCGTCCGGGCGGATCGATCAGCCCCAGGATGGAAAACCCGGTAACCGACTTGCCTGAGCCGGACTCACCCACCAGCCCCAACACCTCGCCCTCGGCCAGATCGAAGCTCACGCCATTGACCGCCCGTACCGGGGCGCCACGGGTGGCGAACTCGGTGACCAGATCCCGAACCTGTAGCAGGGGCGTGCTCATCGGGCCAGCCTCGGATTGAGCACATCACGCAACTGATCGCCCACCAAGTTGATTGACAGAATAGTCAGCAGCAGGGCAATGCCGGGATAGACCGAGATCCAGTATTTGCCTGAGAGCATGAACTCGTAGCCATTGGAGATGAGAAGCCCGAGCGAGGGCTCGGTGGTGGGCAGCCCCAAGCCCAGGAAGGACAGGGTGGCCTCGAGTGCAATGGCATGGGCCACCTGGACCGTGCCCACCACGATCAGCGGCGGCAATGCATTGGGCAGCAGGTGGCGCAGCACGATGCTTGCGCGCGACAGCCCCAGTCCGCGCGCGGCATCCATGTATTCCTTGTTGCGCTCGGAAAGTGCCGCCGAGCGCGCGGTGCGGGCGTAGTAGGCCCACTGCACGGTGATCAGCGCGATGATCACCTTGTCCACGCCTTTGCCCAGGGTGGCGATCAGGATGAGGGCGACCAGGATGGCCGGAAAGCCGAGCTGGATATCGACGATGCGCATCAGCAGCTGCTCGAAGCGCCCGCCCTGATAGGCGGCAAGAATGCCCAGACCTCCGCCCAGCAGCATGGCGATCAGGCCACTGGCTGCGCCCACCAGCAAAGACACCCGCAGCCCG
>JBEELY010000265.1:0-5606 GCA_041167925.1 Pseudomonadota bacterium
CACTATGGCCCCAAGGGCTATACCTTCATGGTGGGCCGTCGCAAGCCGTTGGCAGTCACTCCGGGGCCCTGATCCACTCAGATCTGGGCGCGAATCACCGCGCTCACATCCTGGTCGCCCAGCCCGGCACGGCGTGCGGCCTGCATCTGCAGGCGTGCCGCTGTGGCCACCGGCAGGGGGCAGTCCATCTGGCCGGCCCACTCGAGCAAGTAACGCAAATCCTTGTCCATTAGCGCCAGTTGAAACTGGGGCGAGAACTCACGCGCTGCCAGTTTTGGGATCTTGGTGCGCACCAGCCGCGAGCCCGCAGCGCCTTCGGCCAGCACCGGTAGGGCCTGCATGGGGTCGATCCCCGCGGCCTCCATCATGCGCACGGCTTCGGCCAGCGCAGCATTGGTAATACCCGAGAGCATGTTGTTGACCAGCTTCAGGCTGGCGCCGCTGCCCGCATCACCCAGACGCGTGGCCTGACGGCCCATGGCGGTGAAGAGGGGCTGCGCCGCCTCGAAGGCTGAGATGTCGCCGCCCACCATGAAGACCAGTTCGCGGCCCTGGGCCTGAGCCAGGCTGCCCGAGACCGGAGCGTCGAGGTAGGCGATACCCCGTGCGGCCGCGGCCTGCGCTGCGCGTTTGGCGAAGAGGGGGCTGTTGGTGCTGCAATCGATGATGGCGCGGCCTTCAAAGGTGGCAATGAGACCCTGCTCACCCAGCATGACCTCGGTGCTCGCGCCGTCGTCGGCCACCATCGAGACCGCAAACTGCGCGCCCTGCGCCGCATGCGCAGGCGAGGCACACACGACAGCGCCTTTCGCCTGCAAGGGCTCGCAGCGCGAGTCCGTGCGATTGAAGACACGCAGCGCATGCCCCGCGTCAAGAAGTTGCATCGCCATGCGGCTGCCCATGGCGCCCAGGCCAATGAATGCAATCGTGAATCCCATGATCAGGCCACCTTCAGAAGAACCTTGCCGACCTGCTTCATCGACTCGGTCGCCTCGTGGGCCGAAGCGATGTCCTCGAGTTCGAAGACCCGATGAATCTGATGGCGCAGGGTGCCTTTGCACAGGGCTGCGGTGATCCAGTCGGCGGCGGCGTCATGGGCCTCGCGCGGCATGGCATAGACCAGCACGCAGCGCAGGGTCAGGTCTTTGGCCAGCATGGGCCAAAAGGGCAGTGCCGGCTCCGGAACCGCATCGGAGGCATAGCTCGCAATGACGCCACCTGGCTTGAGCACCGCCACGCTGGTAGCCAGGTTGGCACCGAAGGCCACTTCGACCACCCGATCTACCCCGGCGGTTTCTCCGGTGATGTCCTTGAGGCGGTCGGCCACCGACTCGGTGCGGTAGTTGATGACCTCATGCGCGCCGGCTTCCCGTGCCCGCTCAGCCTGCTCCTCGCGACTCACGGTGGCGATCACCCGTGCGCCCTCCAGGCGGGCGATCTGCACGGCGTAATAGCCCACAGCGCCGGCGCCCCCGGTCACCAGAACGGTCTTGCCCGCCACCGGGCCATCGGCCATCACGCAGCGATGCGCCGTCATGGCCGGGATGCCCATGCAGGCCCCGGCGTCGAAGTCCGTGCCTGCGGGTAGCGCGACCGCCTTGTGCGCCGGCACCACGCAGAACTCGGCGGCCGTGCCCCAGTAACGTCCGAGCGTAGCTTCATAAATCCAGACCCGCTCGCCGATGCGGGTCGGACTCACGCCTGCGCCCACCGACTCGATCACGCCCGCACCATCCTGGTGGGGAATCACGAAGGGAAAGGGCATGGCGATGTTGCCGCGCGCGCCGCCGCGCTGCTTGGTATCGGAGGGATTGACCGCCGACCGATGCACCCGCACCTGTACCTCGCCGGGCCCAGCCACGGGCGCTTCGCGCTCGCCGATCATCAGCACCTCGCGTGCGGGTCCCTTGCGCTCATACCAGACGGCCTTCATCCCTGTCTCCTTGCGGTCAATGGCTCGGTCAAGGCGGGGCCGGATGGCCCCGATGCATGACCCGAAAGCCCGTGATCCTACAATCCGGGGATGGCCCTGCGCGCAACCGTCCACAAACTTGACCTGTCCATTGCCGATATTGACCGTGGGGTCTATGGCGATCACAGCCTCACCCTGGCCCTGCATCCCTCGGAAACGGCCGAGCGCATGATGCTTCGGGTGCTTGCCTTCATCCTGCATGCCGATGCCGACCTGCGCTTCGGGCCGGGTCTGTCCAGTGAGGGCGAGGCCGATCTGCTGCTCAGCGACCCCACGGGTCGTATCCGGCTGTGGGTCGAAGTGGGCCTGCCCGAGAGCAAGTGGATCCGCAAGGCAGCAAGTCAGGCCGACGCGGTCTCGGTGCTTGCTTATGGGGGGCACAAGGCTGAGGTCTGGTGGCGCGCCCAGCAGGCGGATCTCGAGCGCTTTGATGCCTTGGAGGTCATCCTGATTGCCCCGGAGCAAAGTGCTGCCCTGGCCGCTCTGGCAGCGCGCACCATGCGGCTTCAGGCCACGGTGCAGGAAGGGCAGGTCTGGGTATCGGCCTCAGACGATCCAGGCAAGGCGGCAGTGCTGATCGAGCCGCAGCACCTGCGTCGGGCCCGCTGACAGCCTTGGGCTGCCGCTGATCCGCTTGGCGTCTGACGTGTCGAGCGTTCTTTTGGCTGAGTCTGATCCAGGCCTGAGCGGTGACTCAGGCGCCCGCGGTGGTGCGGACTGATGCCAGTTCGTCACCCAGAGCGAGCATGACGCGGGCATGCGCCAGTGCAGGTGCTACCAGCAGCAAGATGGATTCACCCGCGTCGATACGGACCACGGTTGCTTTGAGGCGATGCATGAGGCGGCCGCCTTGGAAGGCGTTGCCCTCGATGTCGAGCAGGCGAAGCGCATCGCGCTCGCGGGCCTCGCGGGTGGCAGACAGCGGCTCAACCACCGACAGATCGATTGGTGGCGCCTGCGAGGCTGACGCCACCGGGCTTCGAGGATCGGATCCTTCGCGGTGCCAGGCGCTATGCCAGGCCTGCTGCAATCGCAGCGACAGTTGCTCGGTATCGGCGTCGTCCACGCGCAAGGCAAGGCTTGCGCACTGGGCCAGGGGGCGGGAGAGGATGACCATGTCCGAAGCGTCGCGCTGATGCACAAGCGTTGCCATCGGCTAACCGACCGATGGCGTGTAGGACAGGCGCTAATGGTGTTGACCGACGTCGGCAGGATTTACATTGAGCGCCGCTTGAACGGATGGCTGCTGGTGAGTCCTCCATCTACGGCCAAGGCCTGTCCGTTCACATAGGAAGACTCGTCGCTTGCCAGAAAGAGCGCCATGGCAGCGATCTCCTGAGGCAGACCATAGCGCGCCAGCGGGTTGATCTGACCGAGCTTGTCGCCCTGCCCCGCCTCTCTCGCCCGCTCGAAGACCGGGCGTGTCATCCCGGTCTCGATCAGCCCTGGACAGATGGCGTTGACCCGTACGCCGCTGCCCCAGAAGGAGTTGGCCGAGGTCTGCACCAGGCTGACCACCCCGGCCTTGCTCGCGCTGTAGGGGTTGCCGCCCGCATTGGAGCGCAGAGCAGCGACCGAGGCCGTGCAGATGATCGAGCCCCGTCCCTGGGCCACCATGTGCGCACCCGCGTGCTTGATGGCCAGGAAGGGACCGATGAGGTTGACGCGCAGAACGTCCTGCCAGAGTTCAATGCTTTGCTCGGTGATCGGCACACCGCCACCACTGACTCCGGCATTGGCATAGAGCACCTCGAGGCCACCCATCTCCTTCACCGCGCGGGCCACCAGGGCGCGCACGTCGTCTTCCGATCCGGCATCGGCAGTCGCGGTGATGAGGCTTCCGCCATGCCGGGCCAGATCAAGACTGCCCGCCTGCGACAGGGTGGTCTGCAGGCCGTCGCCTGAGCGGTCTGCAGCCAGCACCTGTGCCCCCTCGGCCGCAAAGAGCAGCGCGGTGGCCCGGCCGATCCCGCTGCCGGCGCCAGTCACGATCGCCCGCTTGCCCCGCAGGCGCCCGGCGGCTCGAGACGGGTCGCCGCCCAGAGTGGCGCCCTCGAAGGCCGAGGGTCGAGCGACTGAGGATGCATTTTGTGGTTCGCTGTTCATGAATGAGGTCTCCTTGTGGGCTGTGCTGCCCTGTACGATACCCGGATGAATGCCTCTGCCCCCCGGCCTCTGTCCGATCCCGAAATCGCCCGTCTCGATACGCTCCTGGGCGAAATCGATCCGGATCATTCCATGGCTGTCGAGGAGTTCGATGGCTTTTGCGCGGCGTTGGCCTGCTGCCCCGAGCCCATTTCGCGTGAGGAGTGGCTGCCGATGGTGCTGGGTGAGTCTGCGCGCGCCGTGGGCGCATTGAAGGGGCAGGGCGCAGATGCTGCCCTGCTCAAGCTGATCGATCGCCATCGCGAGTCGGTGGTGGCCGATCTGAGCGGTGGCGAGGGCTTTGCTCCAGTGCTCTCGCAGGATGAGCATGGTACGACCTGGGGGCATGCCTGGGCGATTGGCTTTGCGCGGGGCATGGCCCTGCGCCCTGAAGCCTGGGACGATCTGGAGACCGACGAAGAGATCGCTGATGCACTTGATCCCCTGATGCGTCTGGTCAACGAGGCCCAGGGCGAACAGCCTGATGCGTCTGGCGGCGCCCCCGATGATGCGGTCGCCAATGCTTCGGTCTCTAAGGACGCAGCCGCTGAAGACGCCTTCATCGATGACCTCGAAAGCGACTGGCCGCCGATTGCGGACGATGAACGCCCCACGGTCATTCACGACATGCTCGATGGCGTACAGGATGTCTTCGCCTACTTTGCTCCTGCGCGTCGCAAGGCCCTGGCCCCGCGGCCCGTCCGTCGCGATGCCAGCACCCAGGCGGGCCGCAATGAACCCTGTCCCTGCGGTTCAGGGAAAAAGTTCAAGCACTGTCACGGCAAGGACTGACGCGACCATGCACAGGCCTGCCGGGCTTCATGACGCCGCCCCCATGGGCGATCCCTACGGTCCGGACTCGCGTTACGCCTGGTGGCGCTTGTTCATCGTGGTCATCATCATGACCGTGGGCTCGGCCGGCATGTGGGTGCTTGGCGTGGGGCTGCCGCCGCAGCAGGCCGATTTCGGCATTGATCGCTCGAGCGCCTCCATGCCCTACACCGCCATGATGCTGGGCTTCGGCGCGGGCGGCATCCTGATGGGCCGACTGGCTGACCGCTTCGGCATTACGGTGCCGGTGGTGCTGGGTGCCATCGGATTGGGCGCCGGATTTCTTGCTGCCGGATGGGTCACCCATCATGGGACTTTCATCCTGGTGCATGGCCTGCTCATCGGTCTGCTGGGCGTGTCCTGCACCTTTTCGCCCCTGATGTCCGACACCACGCTCTGGTTCGACCGGCGCCGGGGCATCGCGGTGGCCGTTTGTGCCAGCGGCAACTACCTGGGTGGCGCACTCTGGCCGCCGATTGCCCAGCATTTCATCGAGCTCCATGGCTGGCGAGCCACCTACATGGGTCTGGGTCTGGTGTGCATGTGCACCATGCTTCCGCTGGCCTTCTTCCTGCGGCGTCGTCCGCCGGTGCTCTCGCTGGGGCTGGCACCCGCTGGTGCAGTCAACGCAGCCAGTGTGCGTGCGCCGGTCTCGACC
>JBEELY010000384.1:0-4696 GCA_041167925.1 Pseudomonadota bacterium
CCACGCCTGCAACGCATGTCCATCGAACGCGCTCAAGCTCTCGCAAGTGCCTGGGCTGACGGACCGCTTGAGCTTCACCAGGATGGTCTGCTCTGGACCCAGCCCTGCGCCGTGGATCCTAAAGAGCTGCTGATGCGATGGCAGCGGGAGGCCACCGAGAATGATCGACTGCGCAGCCTTGTTGCCCAAGTCGCCATGCTGAAAGCCCAGGAGGGCGAATGGCTGGCCCTGGATTCAGACGGGCATGTCATCGCGAACGCCTCCACGGCGATTCTGTGCATGGGATACCGCAGTTCCACGGTGTCCTTCCCCTTGGTTCAGATGGGCCTACCGGACGCTCCCACCAACTCGTCCCTCTCGCAGTCACTCCAGCCCTGGCTTACGGCGGCGGGATGGCAGCTAAGAGAAGGCCATTGTTCCCGCAGCCTGCTGCCCGGAGTCTTCGACCCTCTGGTGGTGGGCCTGCAGGGGGAAGGCCACCAGATTCCGCTCCCAGACGGCCATCTTCTCTACGGGCCTCGAGGCCGCGGGGTCAGCGGACCCCTCGCAGACAAGCAGTTGCTGCATCCGGGCGTTCGGGTTTCGGTGCGTGACCATCTGCCACTGGTGGGCGCCCTGCCGGATCTGGATGCGCTCCATGCGCATTGGCGCGATCTGCGGCGCAATGACCGGCTACCGATTCCGCGACAAGCCGGGCTTTGGATGCTTTCGGCGCTGGGTGGTCGGGGCCTGTTGTGGTGTCTGCCCGCAGCGGAGCATCTTGCGGCACAGATCTCTCAGGAGGCCTCGCCGCTCGATGCCCGGCTCTCGGCGGCGCTCGACCCCGCGCGCTTTCTGCGTCGTGCCCTACGTTCCGGTGTGCCCGATTTGACTCATGCGCTCGGGCTTGCGTAGCCTCGCGCGCTTCATACCGAGTCTGCCCGACCGATGTCTGGTGTTCTGCATGTCACCCTGCCCGTTTTCGCACTTGTCTTGTGCGGATGGATTGCTGCGCGACGCCGCATCCTGAGCCCTGAAGCCGCCAGCGGCATCAATGCCTTCGTCTTCATGTTTGCCCTGCCGGCCATGATGTACAGGGCGGCCAGCACGCAATCGCCAGGCCAGTTAGCCGATTTGCGTTTTTTGGCGGCGTTTGCCCTCGCCGCGCTGATCATGCTCTTTGGTGCTCGCTGGCTCGCACCCAAGTCCGCGGCACCGAATGCACAACAGCGCACTGGCGTGGCCTTCGCAGCGACGCACGGCAACGTGGGATACATGGGCCTGCCCCTCACTGCACAGCTGGGCGACCCGGCACTCATGCCTGCTATGGTCATGGCCCTGCTGGTCGACATCCTCATGGTGATCGTCATCACCATCCTGCTCTTCGAATGGGGCCGACAATCGATGCACCCGGGACGTGCCGGTGCAGGAGACGGGGTAGGCCTGCGTGTGCAAGCCTCACTGCTCGGTCTGTTGCGCACACCCATGATTCTTGGGCTGATTGCAGGCGTCGTGGTCTCCGTGGGTTGGATCCCGGTGCCTGCCACGGCGGAATCTTTCATCGGCCTGCTGGCTCAGGCTGCCGGTCCCTGTGCGCTGTTCGCGATCGGCGCCTCGCTTGGGGAGCGAAAAATCGAAGTCGATGTTCCAACCAGTGGCCTGGTAGCGCTCAAACTACTTGTACATCCGCTGCTGGTCGCGGCGCTGATGTGGCTGTTTCAGGTGGACTGGCGGCTGGCCGCCGTGGGCATCATGGGCGCCGGTCTTCCAACAGCGAGCAATGTGTTCATCCTGTCGCAGCGCTACGGTGTGAATGTGAGACCCATTGGCGCAGCACTTGCCCTCGGAACCCTCTTTGCTGCGGCCAGTGTTTCGTTCATCCTGTGGGTGACTGGATTGGTGCCTGCATGAGTTCCGTCCAGCCCCCATCTTGAGAGACTTTTACATGACGCAAGCCAGTGCCAAACCCGCGCCTCGATACGATTGCTCAAAGTGTCCTGGCTACTGCTGCAGCTATCCTCGTATTGAAGTCAAGGACAAAGACCTCAAGCGCCTGGCGAAACACTTTGACCTCACGCCAGAGGAAGCAGCTCGCAAGTTCACGCGCATGTACGACAAGACCGAGCGCATCCTGAAACATCAAAAGGACACGGTCTATGGCTCAATCTGCCGGTTTTTTGATACCGACGCCAGGCGCTGCACCATTTATGCCGCCCGGCCCAGTGTGTGCAGGGACTATCCGGATGGCCCCAAGTGCGGCTACTACGACTTCCTGAAATTTGAGCGCAAACACCAGGACGATCCGGAGTTCATTCCCTCGGCCTGAGATGCACACACGCCCGAACTGAAGCTTGTGCGCAGGCAAGTCTCAGGATCCATGAGTCATCAGTCCCAGTGATGGGAGCCGTGATGGCGCGCCCGATGGTGATGGTCCCTGTGCCTGGGCCGCACCGGCTGATACACCACAGCAGGGGCCGGATAGTAGATCGGTCGGGGTGCTACATACACCGGCGGGGGAGGCGGATAGGAGGGCACGACCTGGACATAGGCTGGCGCAGGCCCGACGGGGTACGAGGGCTGAGACCAACCCACGTGGGGCGGGTGAACTGGATAGCCAGGCGCCTGGGGATACACCGCAACGCCGTGGTTGTAGCCGTAGTGGCGATGATGGCGATCAGACGATGCCAAAGCATTGCCCGCCACCGCGCCGATCACGCCGCCAACCACAGCGCCCTGCTGGCCGCCGAAAGCCTGTCCGACCAGGGCTCCTGCCCCGGCGCCAAAGAGGGTGCCGGCGACGATGTCACCACCACCTGCGGCGGCAGGAAGACTCACGCACAAACCGGCGACTGCAAGCACCGCAGCCGCAGCGCGTGAAGCCAATAAGCGACGACCTCGCGGCACAGTGGCGGTGCAAGCGCTATTGAAAGCAAGGGGGATGGTCATGACAGACGTCCTTGAGGGCGTTGAAGATACGCTCTTAACGTGCCAGACCGGGGATCGGTGCACGCACCCTTCAAGCCAATCCTGCGTCTCAGCCCAGCTGGCGCCGGGCATTGCGCCACAGGCGCATCCAGGGCGAGGGCCCGTCTGCCGCCAGCGAATGTCCCTGCAGGCTGGCCGCGGGCCGCCAGGACCACTGCGCCATGCGGAACACTCGTTCGGGATGAGGCATCAGAAGGGTTGCTCGACCGTCGTCGCTGCAGTAGCCGGTCATGCCGCCCGGCGATCCGTTGGGGTTCGCAGGATAGGTCTGGGCTTCGTGCCCCTCCCCTGTCGCAAAGCGCAACACACCGCGGGCTCGGGCCGCATCGGCCTCCTGCTCGAAGACCGCCCTGCCCTCGCCATGGGCAATGGCGATCGGCAGACGGCTACCGGCCATGTCTGCAAGAAACACCGATGGCGAAGGCAGCACTTCGACCATGCCGAAGCGGGCTTCGAACTGCGCCGATCGATTGGTCCGAAAACGTGGCCAGGCCTGAGCCCCCGGGATAATGGCCTTAAGCTGCGAGAGCATCTGGCAGCCATTGCACACGCCGAGCGTCAGAGTATCGGGTCGCTCGAAAAAGCGCGAGAATTGTTCGGCCAGGCGGGCATTGAACAGGATGGTGCGCGCCCAGCCGGAGCCGCCGCCCAGCACATCGCCATAAGAAAAACCACCGCAGGCCACCATCACGGCATATGGATCGAGCGACGCCTCCCCACTGATCAGGTCTGTCATGTGGACATCGTGCGGCTCGAACCCGGCCCGATCAAAGGCGGCCGCCATTTCGACATGGCTGTTCACACCCTGCTCGCGCAGCACTGCCACCCGGGGCCGTGCGCCCTTGGAGATGAAGGGCGCAGCAATATCGTCTGTAGGATCAAAGCTCAGGAAGACCTGCAATGGCGACTGGGCGCCCTGGCCGTGGGTCTCAAACTCTTCGCGAGCGCACTGCGGATCGTCCCGCAGAGCCGCGATTCGGAAGGAGGTTTCGCTCCAGAGGGATTGCAGCTCGGCGCGCGGGACACCCCAAATCTTCTTTGCGTCGCGCCAGACCTCAAGCGCATCGCGATCGTTGACCCGTCCGATGACGTGAGCGTGGCGAGACAGGCCCGATTCGCGCAGCAGGGCCATCACGGCATCGCGATCGGCTTGCCGCACTTGCAACACAACGCCGGCTTCTTCATTAAACAGCGCCTTGAGCGTGAGCTCATTGCGCTGGACCGCCACCTGCTCGGGCCGGATCTTGAAGTCGCCCCAGTCGGCCGAATGCGGATCGATCGTGAGCAAGTCGAGATTGAGCGTGACGCCGCAATGCCCGGCAAACGCCATTTCGCAGACTGTGGTGAAGAGGCCACCATCCGAGCGGTCATGCAGCGCAAGCAACCGGTTCTCGGCAGCCAGACGCCGGACCGCTCCAAAGGCGGCCGCCAACATGGCAGGATCTTCGATATCAGGCACCGCATCGCCCAACTGCTGGGTGACTTGGGCAAATGCCGATGCACCCATGCGCTGACGGCCGGCGCCCAGGTCAAGAAGGATGAGCACCGTCGGGCCTGCATCGGTTTGCAGCTGGGGAGTCAAGCCTCGGGTGACATCCGTCACTGGCGCCCATCCCGTCACGATCAGCGATACCGGTGAAGCCACTTCCTGTGCCTGACCCTGGGCGTCCGTCCAGCGGGTGCGCATCGACAGGGAGTCCTTGCCCACCGGAATGGCCAGCCCCAGCGAAAT
>JBEELY010000386.1:0-3020 GCA_041167925.1 Pseudomonadota bacterium
GAACAGGCCAGAGCCCGCCCTTCAGTCTCATGCTCGCGACAGGCCGCCTGCAGGCCGCGGTTGGGTTCGGCATGGGTGCCCTGACGCATCACATGCGGCAGCATGGGCCGGTTGGCCCAGCGCATCACCGGCTTGACCTCACCGCGAATGGTCCGCACCAGCACCCGCGCGCACAACTCGCCTGCCTCGCGCACGTCGACATGCGGATAGGTGTGATAGCCGGTGAGCACCGTGGCCAAGCGCACCATGTCGTCGTACACATTGGCATGCATATCGAGCGTCACACCCACCGGCGTGACCGGGTCGATCACCCGCAGACGGCGCAGCAGCTCGCCTTCGCCGTCTTCATGGCTTTGCGTGACCATGGCACCGTGCAAGTCCAGCAGGATGCCGTCCCAGCCGCCCTGACGCACCGCATCAAGGATGAGTCCGGTGATGCGCTCGAAGGCGTCGTCGTGCACAAGACCACTGGGGTTGGCGTCGGCCGCGACGGCCAGGTGCACCTGAGCCCCGGCCTGTTCAGCCACGGTCAGAAAACCGCCGAGCGCGCTGCCCGTGCCGCGGTGGGCCGCCATGGCGGCCTCCCCGGTCAGCATGACGGGTCGATAGCCAAAGAAGCGCTCGGCGGGGGTAGGCACCGGAGAGAAGGTGTTGGTTTCGTGCTTAAAGCTGGCCAGCAGCAGTTTCATGGGGGTCCCCTGTTCAGGAAAGGCGTTTGCTTGAGGTGTGCACTTGCGGATCTAGCTGATTCACCGGCGCACCTTGAATCGGCCTACGTTAGCATGGGCGCATGATTCGCCGCTCCCCTTCGTCGGTACTCGCTGCAGGGCCCTCGCACGTGCCTGCGGGACAGGGAGCAGGTGCGCAGGTCTCGGTGATCCAAGCGCCCGAACCCATGCTGCGGGTCACGCTGGAAGGCGCCTGGCTGCTCGCGGCTCTGCCGGTGGCCGAGCCCGGTCTGGCGCAGCTGATCCGTCAGGCGCTGATCCGCGACATGACCGTGCAGGGGCAGCCTGCCCTTCGCGTGCAGCTCGATGGCCAAGCCTTACAAGCCCTGGATACCGCAGGCGCACTGGCCGTGTTGCGGCTGATCGGGCAGTCGGTGCAGATCGTCGAACTGTCCCTGATCGACGTGCAGGACCACCATGCCCGCGTCCTCACGCTGGTGCAGCAGCGTCTTCCACAGCTCGAGGAAGCCATCCCCGCGCACGCCCTGGGCTGGAGGGCAAGGCTGGGCGCCTCGGCCGTCGGCCTGTGGCAGATGCTGAAGGGGCATCTGGCGTTTTTCGGCCGGGTCGCCGAGGCGGCCTGGCTCACCGCCCGCGAACCGCGCACGCTGCGCACCCGCGAGCTTGTGACGCAACTGGGCAACACGGGAGTCAGCGCGATCCCGGTGGTGGCGCTGGTGACCTTTCTGATTGGCGTGGTCTTTGCCTACCTGCTGGGACTGCAGGCCGAGCAGTACGGTGCCAACATCTTCGTGGTGGATGGCGTCGCGCTCGGCATGACCCGCGAGTTCTCGCCCCTGATCGTAGCCACCATCATGGCGGGGCGCTCCGGGGCCGCCTTCACTGCGCAGCTCGGTACCATGCGCCTGACCGAGGAGACCGATGCGATCCGGACGCTAGGGCTGTCCGTGGAACAGGTGCTGGTCCTGCCGCGGGTGCTGGGGCTGATGCTCACCCTGCCCTTGCTGGTGTTCATTGGCGATCTGGCTGGGCTCTCGGGCGCACTGGTGATCGCAACGACCATGCTTGACCTGACGCCCATGGGCTTCATCGAGCGGCTGCATTCCGCACTTGACCCGCGTCATTACCTGATCGGCCTGGGCAAGGCACCCTTCTTTGCGCTTTTCATTGCCGTCATCGGCTGTCGCATGGGCATTGATGTCGCCCGCGATACCCGCTCAATCGGTATTCACACCACCTCGACCGTGGTCCAGGCCATTGTCGCGGTCATCATCCTGGATGCGATCTTTGCGATCGTCTGCCAGAAGCTGGGTTGGTGAGACGAAGAATGGGCCAATGACATGAAGACGGGAGCCGTGGCATGACCGAGGTCGTGATCGATGTGCGCGGCCTGACCACCCGCTTTGGTCAGCAGGTGGTGCACGACCAGCTCGACCTGCAGATCCATCGCGGCGAGCTGGTCGCTCTGATCGGCGGCAGCGGCACGGGCAAGTCCGTGCTGGTGCGCGAGATCATCGGGCTGCACCGGCCTACGGCGGGCGATGTGCAGGTGCTGGGCACCTCCATGTGGCGCGCTCCCGATGCCGAACTGGCGCGGGTCAGGCGGCGCATCGGCATGATGTTCCAGGAAGGCGCCCTGTTCTCGTCGCTCACCGTGGCGCAAAACATCGCGACCGTGCTCGACGAAAACCTCCAGCTCTCGCCCGGGCTGCGGGATGCACTGGTACAGCTGCGCCTGTCGCTGGCCGGACTGCCCGCCGAGGCCGCACACAAGATGCCCAGCGCGCTTTCGGGGGGCATGAAAAAGCGTGCGGCGCTAGCCCGGGCGATTGCGCTCGAGCCTGAGATCCTCTTTCTGGATGAGCCAACCTCGGGCCTGGATCCGATCACGGCCCGGGCCTTTGATGCCCTGCTCACCTTTTTGAACCGCGATCTGGGCATCACGGTGCTGCTGGTCACCCATGATCTGGATACCCTGCTCGGCATCGCTCGCCGAGTGGTGGTGCTGGGTCAGGGCCAGGTGATCGCCGATGGCGACATTGCGCAGATCACGGCCGTTGCGCACCCCTGGATACAATCCTACTTCTCAGCGCGCAAGCTGATCTCCCACCATGGAACCTGAAGCTCGCTACACCCTGATCGGTACGGTGCTGCTTGCGATCGCCGTGGCCGCATTGGGCGCGTTCGTCTGGCTCTCGAGCAGTGGCAACAAGGCTGATTTCGAGTTCTACACCGTCTATTTCGAGCGCCAGTCGCTTGAAGGGTTGCAGATCGGCGCTGATGTCAACATGCGTGGGGTCAAGGTGGGGCGCGTCGAGGACTACACCATCT
>JBEELY010000475.1:0-11879 GCA_041167925.1 Pseudomonadota bacterium
CGCTGCTCACCCTGTCGTGGCGTGCCGTCACCGCGCCTGCTCCGGTGGAAGAGGCTGGAGGCCTGGTCGAAATGACGGGTGGCAGCTCGAGCGATTCGGGCAGCTCAGCGGGTGGTCTTCAGGAGCCGCCCACCGAGGAGGGTGATAAGCCCGCCGAGACCTCCTCGAGCGGACTGAGCGAGCCTCCCTCGAGCGCGCCCGCTCCAAGTGGGGCCACCTTGAGCGAGCCCGCATCGAGCGAAAAGGCCCTGGTGGGCGAACAGACCTCGGGCGGGAAACTCGAATCTACTCAGGCGCAGCCCACAGCTCAGACGCCACCGACAGCCGAAGCCGCTGCACCCAAAGCGCAGGCCGCTGCAGCACCCGATCGTCTGGCAGCGCCTGCCTGGTTCTGGGGACTGACGGCTGCCTTTGTGGCCATCTTGCTGGCGTATTACGCGGTACTGACCTTCGAGCGGCTCGAAGTGTTCAAGATGCTGCTCTCGTCTTTCTTCCCGCTGGCCTTTCTCATTCTGGCCGTGCTCGGCACCATCGTGTTCGGTCTGGCCACGCCGACTGAAGCTGCTGCCGTGGGCTCGATCGGTGGGCTGGTGCTGGCTGCAGCGTATCGACAGCTCAAGCGCAGCGTGGTGCAGGAGTCGGTCTTTCTCACGGCCAAGACCAGCGCCATGGTGTGCTGGCTCTTCGTGGGCTCGTCGATCTTCTCAGCGGCCTTCGCCTTGCTGGGCGGCCAGGAGCTGATCGAGAACTGGGTAATGTCGCTTGGCCTGTCGAAGGTGGAGTTCCTGCTGTTGTCGCAGGCCATCATCTTCATTCTGGGCTGGCCGCTGGAGTGGACTGAGATCATTGTGATCTTCATGCCCATCTTCATTCCGCTGCTCGACAACTTCGGCGTCGATCCGCTGTTCTTCGGCCTGTTGGTGGCTCTGAACCTGCAGACCGCCTTTCTGTCGCCGCCGGTGGCCATGGCCGCCTTCTACCTGAAGGGGGTTGCGCCACCGCATGTCACGCTCAATCAGATCTTCATGGGGATGATTCCCTTCATGTTGATCCAGATCCTGGCGCTCTTCCTGCTCTACGTGTTCCCTGAAATCGGGCTGTGGCTGCCGCAGGTGCTGTACGGCCGTTGAGCCGCAGGACTTTCAGGCTGCTGTCGGTCCGGGTGGCTGACGGCAGCCACGGCGCCAGTTGAATCAGCAAACTCGAGGCTGCACCAGTCTGCAGCCTTGAACTCGGCGGGTTCAGCAGCCGCCGAGCTCGCGCCGGGTATAGGCCGAGCGCAGTTCGGCCAGCACGCGATGATCGGACGCGGCAAGGGCAGCCGCCGTGGTCGCGTTGTGTGCCGCAGCACGTTCTTCATTAAAGGCCTCGAACCAGGCCACCACGCGGGCGAGCAGCCCGTTGGCACGCTCCAGGCCTTCGGTCATGCGTTCAATGCCTGCATGGGTCGAGGTTCCAATCACGTTGGCGCCGGGGGCAAGGGTCAGTGCAGTCATGATTCACTCCTGAGGTTCAGCAAGACATCCGCTCGATGTCGATGGGTGAATGATGCCGCGCAACAAAAAGAAATTCCAATGACGATTTGTGATTCATATCATTCACTACAATGATGGTTTGAGTCGACGCCAGAGGCACCTTGCCCGTGAGCCTTCCGCCTGTCCCGGTCAATTTCCGTACCCTCGATCTGAACCTGCTCAGGGTCTTTGACGAGGTCATGACCGAGCGCAACCTCACCCGTGCGGCGGCCAATCTGGCCATGACCCAGCCAGCGGTCAGTAACGCCATCAAGCGCCTGCGCGACACCCTGCATGACGAACTTCTGGTGCGCGCGGGCTACGGCGTGGAGCCCACGCCGCGCGCGCTCGCGCTCTGGCCGGCGGTCCGGGCTGCGCTTGATGGCCTGCGCGAGGCCGTGCAGCCTGGCCGTGGTTTTGATCCAGACGGCTCACGCGAGACCTTTGTGATTGCCATGGCCGATGCCACCGCAGCCTCTCTGATGCCGCCGCTGATGCGGCATTTCCAGGCGGTCGCGCCGGGTGTGTCCATTCGCGGCAGGCCCTTGCTCAGCCGGGATCCGCGGGGTGCTCTGGCCAGTGGCGAACTCGATCTCGCCGTGGGTTACTTCCCTGCAGCCATCGCTGCGATCGACCATGCCACGATGCAGGCCGGTACGCCGGATCCGGTGTCGCATCAGCGGCTTTACGACGGCGAATATGTCTGCGTCATGCGGGCCGACCATCCTCTGGCCCAAACCAGCCTCACCCTTGATACGTATTGCGCCGCCCGCCACGTGCTGGTGAGCTTTACAGGGCGGCCCTTCGGCTTTGTGGATGAGGCACTCTCCTCGCTCGGCCGCCGCCGCCGTGTGGTGCTGACGGTCAATGAGTTCTTCACTGCGGCACAGGTCGTGGCGCAGTCGGATCTGCTCACCATCTTGCCGCATCACTTCATTGGCTCAACCGGCATTGCAGCGCAGCTGGCCTGGCGGCGTCTGCCGCTTGAGATGCCGGTGGTGCATGTGGACATGTTCTGGCACCGACGCAACGAAAATCGTCTTGCCCACGCCTGGCTGCGTCATGAGGTGGCTCTGGCCGCGCACGAGGTCTATGGCGATCCGCCGCCCGCAAGGGCCGACTGAGGGCTATCATCGGCGCTTTCCGACGAAATCCATCGCGCGTGCGTCGTCTGATCGCCCTTGCCCACCTGCTCGGTGGACTGATTCTCGGCCTCTCCCTGGCGATGCTCATCCCGCTCGGATGGACCCTCTGGATGGACGACGGTGCGCTCCATGCCCTTGCGGTCGTGGCGGGCGCAGGGGTTCTCGCAGGTCTGCTGCTTCGCTTGCCGCGGCAGCTTCGCATGGAGCGTCTTGATCTGCCGGCGCGCGACGGCTGCCTGCTGGTGGTCCTGGCCACAGTGCTGCTTTCGGTCCTGGCGGGCCTGCCCTTCTGGATTCACCGACCCGAAGTCGGGCTGGATGCCGCGCTCTTTGAGGGACTCGCAGCGCTTACCACCACGGGCCTTAGCCGTTTGGGCGCACCTGAATCCTGGCCGCAGAGCCTGCTGTTGTGGCGTCATTTGCTGCAATGGCTGGGCGGCATGGGCATCATCGTGCTCGCGGTGGCTGTGTTGCCTCTGCTGGGAGTCGGCGGCATGCAGCTTTTCCGGGCCGACACTCCGGGGCCGATGAAGGACACGCGCCTCGCGCCTCGCATCATGCAGAGCGCGCGCTACCTGTGGCTGATCTATCTCATGCTGACACTGGCCTGTGCGCTCGCCCTGGCTTCGGTCGGCATGCCTGCCTTTGATGCGGTGTGTCACGCCCTGTCGACTCTGTCACTCGGCGGTTTTTCAACCCGCAGCGCAGGGGTGGATGACTATGACTCGCCCTACATCGAAGGGGTGCTGATCATTTTCATGCTGCTGGCCGCGTTCAACTTCACCACCCACTTTCTCGCTGCCAGGCAGCGCTCGCTCGTGGCCTATCAGCGTGATCCCGAGGCGCGCGCCGTATTGCTGGTGGTGAGTGCCTCGCTGCTGGTCCTGCTCGGACTCACAAGCCTTGAGCGCCCTGACGCTGATCCTCTTGAGCATCTGCGTCACCTCGCCTTCGCCACAGTGTCTATGGCCACCTCAGCCGGCTTTGCCAGCATTCATGATCCAGACTGGCCGCCCCTGCCCGCCCTGTGGCTCATGTTGCTGGCCGCGCTGGTGGCGTCTTCGGGTTCTACCGGCGGTGGCATCCGCATGATCCGCACCCTGATCCTCGTCCGGCAGGCCTTACGAGAATTACTGCGCATGAGCCATCCACGTGCCGTCAGGCCTCTGCTGCTGGGAGGGCAGGTGATTTCGCCCGAGGTGGTCCAGAGCGTACTGGGTTTCATGCTGCTGTATGGGGTCACGCTGCTCGGCCTCACGGCCGCGCTGGTCGCCACAGGTCTGGATGGCGGCGCCGCGTTTGGTCTGGTCATGGCTGGTCTGAACAATGGCGGCGAAGCCTTCAGTGCGCTGGGTCTGGCGCCCGAGGTTGTGGGCCTCAATGGGGCGCAGACCGCCATCCTGGCCTTTGCCATGCTGGCGGGGCGGCTCGAGCTGCTCATTGTCTTTGTGCTGTTCAGCCCTGGCTTCTGGCGCAGGTAAGGCGTCCGTGGCGGTAGGGGCAAGGACCTTGTCTTGAAAGCGACGATCATGGCCGCCTTTCCGGGGGCAGGTTTGGGCGCGCACGCGCTCGTGCAGGTGCGCCAGCATGCGGATCTCCAGCCCTGGGCGCTGCTCGCTGTAGGGATGCTCAAGGATCTGGGCCTGGATCGTGCAGCCATCGATACCGAATTTGGTGGCCGGGTGCGATTGCTGCATCTGGCCGCAGCCTGCGCCTGTTGCACGGCTGGCCCCGTAGTGTCGGTGAGCCTGAACCGTCTGCTGCGCGCAGGGCCCGTCGATCATCTGCTGGTCCTGGCCGACGCCCGTACCCATCTGGAGGGCCTGAGCCAGGCACTGGCAGCCGCGCTGGGTAACAGTCGGAAAGCGCCTCTGGCGACCACGCCTGAGCCCATGGGATCTGGGTCCACGGCGCCTGCACCAATCGATCCTGAACGCATCGCGCTGATGACCCCGGCACAGCGGGTGCTTCTCGATGATCCAGGGCTCGCCGGCCATGAGGCTGCGCTTGCACTTCGAACGTGGGCTGGTGGCTGCCTGACCTTCATCGCCGGGCCGGCGACCCCCTGACCGTTATCGTAAGGAGGGCGGCCTGCTGACGTTCATCGGTCACGCTTGAGCGTCCATCGGCCCTTCAACAGTTTGCCGGTCAGATGCCGATGAGAGGGGTACTGACCTGTGAGGCCGACCATGCAGATGATCTATAACAGCCCCAACTATTGTGTTGTCGAGTTCCGTTCCGTCGAGGGAGAGTCCTTTGCAGGCGGCTACGAGATCATGGACAAGACCGGCCGCAAGGAGATCTTCCTGAACGGTTCTCTGGCTGCCAAGTTCCGTCATGATGTCGGTGACCTGATGTCGGCCGATCTCTCGGTTGAAGAGGTCGATGACTTCCTGAGCCACTTCGACGGCATGATGCACCAGCCCATGGTGCTGCATTGAGGCTCACGCAGGGCGCAGCCAGCACCCTGCGGTCATCACGCCGGCCCTAACGATTGACCTGCTCGCGGCTAAAGCCCGCGAGCTGCTTGTAGCGGATCGAGATCGCCTCGAGTTCAGCCTGAGGAATCACGTCGTGTACGTGCCTGAAGCCATTGGGCGCCCGTTCTTCGGCTAGGCGCATGACCTCATCCGGCCCGCCCTTGCGGTTTCCCAGAACGATTTGTGAGGTGGACTCGCGGCGGGCAGCCTCATAGCGCGCAAAGGCTTCGGCGGGGTCGACGGTGTTTTGACCAAAACCGCTGGCCTGCAGGGCCTGCACCATGGCCTCGGCATCCAGAATGGCCTGTGAGGCGCCGTTGCTGCCAATCGGATACATCGGATGCGCGGCATCGCCGAGCAAGGTGACGCGTCCATGGGTCCAGCGCGGCAGCGGATCGCGATCGGCCATGGGGTACTCAAAGATGGCCTCGGTGCTGTCGATCAAGGCAGGAATATCGAGCCAGTCAAAGCGCCAGTTGGCAAAGGGCGCTCGAAAGACCGAGGCATCGACCCGGCGGCTCCAGTCCTGGCGTGCGGGCGTGTGCCCAGGCACCGCCAGCTCGGCAATCCAGTTGATGCGTGCCCGGCCCTGGTCCGCGAGCGCGCGCGAAATGGGGTAGCACACGAATTTTTGTTTGAGGTGCCCGGCCTGGAACATGGTGCGCCCGCCCAGAAAGGGGGTGCCCTCGACGCAGCCCCGCCAGAGCATGAGCCCTGAAAACCGGGGCGGGCCCTCCTCCGGATAAAAGGCGCGGCGCACCACCGAATGAATGCCATCGGCCGCGATCACGGCGCGCGCACGTACGACCGGGCGTGTTGTACCCGCAGCATCTGCGAAGTGCAGGCTGACCGAATCGGCTTCGGATTCAAAGCGCAGCAGCGTGTGTTGCGTCCGCACGGCCTCAGCCCCCAGCCTGGACTGCACCTCGCGAAAGAGCAGCATCTGCAACTCGCCGCGATGGATGGAAAACTGAGGAAAGGCATAGCCCGCCCCACGGCCGCGCGGCTCGGTCCAGATGAGCTGGCCGAACTTGTTGTAGTAGGACAGGGCTGCGGTTTCGATGGCCGTGGCGGCGAGGTCAGGCTCCAGCCCGAGCCCTGAGAGGACGCGCACCGAATGCGGCAGAAGATTGATGCCCACACCCAGAGGGCGCAGTTCGCTCACCGATTCGAAGAGCGCACAACGCAGGCCTGCCGCATGCAGGGCGAGGGCCGTGGTGAGGCCTCCGATACCTGCGCCGATGATGGCGATATCGATCATGGGCTCGGCGCTGTCTGCACCTGCCGCGAGGATGGTCGTCATGGTCACTTCTGGGGGTTTGATGTTTCGCGAACCAGCTCCGCAGCAATATGAAAGCCGGTGTTGGCTGCCGGCACGCCGGCATAAATGGCCGCCTGCTGCAGCAGTTCCTTCACATCGGTTGGAGATAGCTCGTTGGACAGTCCGGCGCGGCCATGAAGACGGAACTCTTCCCAGCGGCCCAGCGCGCAGGTGATGGCCAGCACGATGATGCGGCGGGTACGGTCATCAAAGACCGGACGGGTCCAGACATCGTGCCAGGCCCAGCGGGTGATCATGTTTTGAAAGTCGGCCGTGAAAGGATCATGCACCGCGAGCCGCGCATTGACATAGGCCTCGCCCAGGGCCTGCTTGCGACGTGCGATCCCGCGCGTGAACTGATCCTGCAGACCCGCTTGCGGCGCCACCGAAGTGACCGGTGCACTGCCTGCAGGCAGTGCGCCGCTGGCCACATGACCTCCATCGACCACTTCGGCCTGCGTGCGCTCGGGCTGCAGGGCCAGCATCAGTTCGGCCACGAAACCCGAAGGATCTTCGCTGTGCGGAATATGCGCACAGTTCAGGCGGATCAGGCGGGCCCCCGGAATGGCCTGCGCGATGGCTTCGCCCAAAGCGGGAGGTGTGGAGGCATCCTGTTCGCCCACCACCACCGTGGTGGGTGCGGTGATCCGATGCAGTTGATCGAGGAGGTCATGATCGCGCACGGCCGCGCAGCAGCCCAGGTAGCCGGGAACATCCAGCCCGAGCATGGTCTGACGCACGGTATGCAGATGCGCCGTACCGCGCGCCAGAAAGCGCGGCGTAAAGAAGCGGCCCAGCACGGTTTCGACCACGGCCTCCATGCCGCCCGCCTTGACGCGCGCAATGCGTTCGGTCTGTGCCGCTGGATCCGTGCGACCGGCGGTATTGCACAGCATCAGGCGCCGCAGTCGCTCAGGCGCATGAATGCCCAGCCACTGTCCGATCATGCCGCCCAGCGAAATGCCGCAGTAGTCGAACTGCGCAGCGCCTGCGGCATCGGCCACCGCGAGCACGTCGCGGGCCAGCATCTCCACGCTGAACTCGCCCGCAGGGGTATGGCCTTGCGAACTGCCTTCGGCACCACTCTCAGAAGCCCCATGGCCCCGGGTATCCATGCGGATCACCCGGAAGAAGTCGATCAGCCGGGGCATGACCGGATCCCACAGGGCATGGTCGGTGCCAAGTGAGTTGACCAGCATCAGGGCGGGCAGGGCGGGATCACCATCGGCACGCCAGTACAGGCGCGCCCCGGCACGGTTCACGAAAGGCATGGGCAGGTCTCCGACAGGGCCGGCCCGACGGGGCTCAGCGTAAGGCCGGATTATCGCCGGTATCGGTACGACAAAACGGGTACGACAAGGTGTTCAGCACTCGCGCCACTGTCGCACCACCCGTTCGATCATGCGCTGGGCGTCACCGCGATGGGCCGCCGGATCGAAGAGTTCGGCCAGGCGCGACTCTGGCAGCGCGGCTGCAAGTGCCGGATCAGCCAAGCGTGCGGCGCACAGGGCATCGCGCAGATTTTGCCCTAGCTCCAGGGCCTGTTGGCACACCTGCTCCATGAGGGCGTGGGCCGCCGATTTGCCCAGGGTTTTGCCCAGCGCGATCGTGACCGCCTCGGCATGCACGAAGCCGCGGGTGCGTTCGAGGTTCTCGTGCATCGCCGCCACATCCACCTGCAGGCCTTCAATGCACTCGCCGATCGCCTCGGTAGCGCTGCCTGCGCACTCGAAGAGTCCGCCGATCGTCCACCAGTCGCCCTGCCAGCTGCCCAAACCGCGCTCGTGCTCGCCCATCTGCTGACCGAGCAGGGTGGCGACCAGACCTGGCGCACGCAGCCCCGCCTGTAAAGCAAGCATGGAGCCCACCGGATTGCGCTTGTGCGGCATGGCCGACGATCCGCCCCGGCCCGCGCCCGAAGGTTCGACCACCTCACCAACTTCAGGCTGCATCAGCAGCGAGATGTCGCGACCGATATGGGCCATGGCGCCAGTGACCAGGGCCAACTCGCAACCCAGTCGGGCCATGCGGTCGCGACTGGCATGCCAGGCCATAGGCGGGTCTTCGAGCCCCAGCCGTTGCGCCATCGCCTGAGCCACGGCATCGCCCTGGCCATTCAGTGCCGCACGGGTGCCGGCCGCGCCGCCCAGCTGAAGTACGGCCGCATCGTCCAGTGCTTGGGCGAGGCTGCGCTGCAGACGCGGCAATGGGGACAACCAGCCCGCCACCTTCCATCCGAAGGTGATGGGTGTGGCTGACTGCAACAGCGTGCGTCCGACCATGGGTGTGGCCGCGTGGGCCAGCGCCAGCTCGGCGAGTCGATCGCCTGCCCGGGCCAGTTGCGCCTGGACCTCGCGACCGGCCGCCTGGATCTGCAAGGCAAGCGCGGTATCGATCACGTCCTGACTGGTGGCACCCCAGTGCACCCAGCGGGCGGCATCGACATCACGGCTGGCCACTGCTGCGGTGAGCGCCTTCACGAAAGGAATCGCCAGGGTTCCCGCGCGCCGCGCAGCCGGCACCAGACTGGCTGCATCGAAGGGTGAGGTGGGGGGGCTGGTGCCATCCAGCGCGAAACAGACCGAGGCGATGCATTCAGCCTGTTCACGTCCGATCAGCCCGGCATCCGCCTGCGCCAGCGCCAGGGCGGCTTCGAAGCGGGCCATGGCCGCGATCAGCGCAGCATCATCAAAATGGCGCGACACCGGGTCGCTCGCAAACTGGTCACGCAATTGGGAGGGCATGGTCCGATGATCCCCCGCCAACCCGAGACGCGGCAAGCCATGGTCCTGACCCAGACCCGCCAGAAGCCCGATCAGGCGTATTTGGAGCGGGTCTTCGAGGCACACTCCGGCAACCCGCCGTTACACTTGCGACATGCCGACCCTCATTTTTGTCCTTCCCGACCAGACCGAGATTCCGGTGCGCGCGCGCGCCGGTGCCAACCTCATGCGGGTTGCGGTCGATGCCGACATCCCGGGAGTCCCCGGCGAGTGCGGCGGCGCGCTTGCCTGCGCGACCTGCCATGTCTGGATTGCCCGCCCTTGGGTTGATCAGCTGCCCGTGCCCGAAGAAGACGAGCTCGACATGCTGCAGGATGTCCGGGCCGAATTGCGTGCAGGCAGCCGTCTGGGGTGTCAGGTGCTGGTGGAAGAGGGCATGGAAGGCATGCGCATCGAGGTGCCGCCCGGCAATTAACCGGGCTAAGGCTCCAAGCGAACCGCCTCAGGGCTTCTGCGAACCGGCCAAGACTCCTGAGAACCGATCCAAGGCTCTGGGGACTTGCCGGAAAGGCTCACGCCGGTTAAGTTCGTGGGATCCGTCCGGCTGCACAGACAGCATGCCGGTGCGCCCTGTCTGCACGCTGGGCGCGCCATCGGACGGCCTCATATCCGCCTCTTCCCCGGAGACAGTTCCCTATGAAGCTACGTTCCCTCGCCTTGGCCGCCGCGCTTGCGCTGGGCCTGCCTCTGGCCGCGCAGGCCCAGCAGAAGGTCACGCTCAAGTTCCATACCTTTGTGACCAACACGTCCAATGTCTACAAGGGTGCGCTGGTGCCCTGGATGGAGCGGATCGAAAAGGATTCGGGCGGTCGTATCGTCTTCGAAAAATATCCTTCGATGCAGCTCGGCGGCTCACCTCTGCAGCTCTACGATCAGGCCAAAGATGGCGTGGTTGACGTGGTCTGGACGCTGGCAGGTAACACCCCGGGGCGTTTCCCCAGGGTGGAGGTGTTTGAGCTGCCGTTCATGATGACCAATGCGGAGGCCACCTCGCGCGCCTATTGGGAGTACTCGCAGACCTGCGGCTCTGGCGAATTCCAGGACGTGCAATTGCTCGCCCTGCATGTGCATGGCCCGGGCATGTTCCACTCCAAGGACAAACCCATCCGTTCGGTAGCCGATCTCAAGGGCATGAAGGTGCGCGGCCCCACGCGCCAGACCACCAAGTTGCTCTCGGCCATTGGCGCCACGCCGGTGGGCATGCCGTTGCCGCAGATTCCAGATGCGCTCTCCAAGGGCGTGGTCGAGGCGGTGGTGGTGCCCTGGGAAATCACCACATCGATCAAGGTCGATGAGCTTGCCAAGCATCACACCGAGTTCGACGCCAAGATCGGTGGCCTCTATACCGTGGCTTTTGTTGTGGCCATGAACAAGGCCAAATACAACAGCCTGCCGCCGGACCTCAAAGCCATCATCGACAAGCACTCCGGCATTGAGGCTTCGGCCGCGCTCGGGCGTGACCATCAGGCCGGTGATCCGCTGGGCCGCAAGGCTGCAGTCGATCGCAAGAACAGCATCATCACGATTGGCGGCGCAGAGCTTGAAGGCTTTCGTAAGGCAGCCGACCTGGTCGACGATGACTGGGTGAAGGAAGTGACTGGCAAGGGCTTGAATGGCCAAGGTCTGCTGACCTGCGCCAAGGATCTGATCAAGAAACACACCAAGTGAGTTTTTCGGATCCGATGGGCCGGCTGCTTGAGCGGCTGGCCCAGTGCCTTGCAGTGGCCGGTGGTCTGGTACTCACCGGCGTCACGCTGATGTCGCTCTACAGCGTGGTCATGCGCAACCTCTTGGGCAAGCCCATCGTGGGTGATTTCGAGCTGGTGCAGATGGGCTGTGCGATTTCGGTCGCGGCCTTCCTGCCCTTTACGCAATTGCGCAACGGCAACATCTTTGTCGACTTTTTCACCAGCCGGGCCTCGGCATCGACCAAGGCCAAGCTCGATACCCTGGGCTCGCTGCTGGTCGGGCTGATGCTGGCCCTGCTTGCCTGGCGCACCGCGCTCGGCGCCGAGTCGGCTTTTCGCAATGCCGAGTCCACCATGATCATGGGCCTGCCTACGGGCTGGGGTTACGGACTGATGGTGCCCTCCTTGGCCATCGCCTCGCTCGCGGCCTTTTACAGCGCATGGCGTCATGCCGTGCTGCATGAGGTGGCTGAGTCCGAGGAGCGTTCCTGATGAGCGGAACCACCATCGCGCTCTTGCTCTTTGCCGGCATGCTGCTGCTGATGGCGCTGCGCGTGCCGATCGCACTGGCCATGTTCGTGCCTGGTGCAGTGGGTTATGTGGCGCTGTCGGGCTGGCCGCCTTTTGCCAATTTCCTGAAGGGCCTGGCCTGGGCGCGGCTCGCCAACTACGACCTCACGGTCATTCCGCTCTTTTTGCTGATGGGGGCCTTTGCCACACAGGGGGGGCTGTCGCGCAGCCTCTTTGCCGCGGCCAGCGCCATGATTGGCCACCTCCGAGGGGGTCTGGCCATGGCGGCAGTCATGGCCTGTGCCGCTTTCGGCTCGGTCTGTGGCTCATCAGTGGCCACAGCGGCCACCATGGCCAAGGTGGCTCTGCCCGAGATGCGTCGCCATCACTACTCCGGCCGGCTGTCCACCGCCACGCTGGCTGCGGGCGGCACTCTGG
>JBEELY010000129.1:0-4110 GCA_041167925.1 Pseudomonadota bacterium
TCCAATCACGAGGACCTGCGAGCGGATGTGGAAATCCATGGCATTCCCTTTTTCCATGTGCCGGTGCCGACACAGGACAAGGCGGCCGCCTTTGAGCGCCTCGCCACGTTGTTGCAAGATCAGGCCATCGACACCATTGTGCTGGCCCGCTACATGCAGATCCTGCCGCCTGCGCTATGCCAGGCCTGGCCGGGCCGCATCATCAACATTCATCACAGCTTTCTGCCTTCCTTCGTGGGTGCGCGGCCCTATCACCGGGCTTTCGAGCGGGGCGTCAAGCTCATCGGTGCGACCAGCCATTACGTCACGGCCGACCTTGATGAAGGTCCGATCATTGAGCAGGACGTGGTGCGGGTCGAGCATGACGATACGGTCGATGACCTGATCCGCTATGGCCGTGATGTTGAAAAATCCGTGCTCGCACGGGCCTTGCGCTTTCATCTGGAAGACCGGGTGATGCTCAACGGTCATCGCACCGTCGTGTTCCGCTGACACGATCAGGGGTCGGATGAAAATGAGCGGGCTGCCGGGCAGCGCTACAATGCGCACCCGCCGTCCGGATCGATAGGTCCCTGCGCATGGTTCCTCACTTTGTTACCTCTCTCACCGGCCCGCTGCTCGAACTCGAGCGTCGTTTGCTTGAGGAGTCCACCCGGATCGAGCGCTGGTTCAGGATGCAGTGGCAGGATCACACCCCGCCGTTTTACTGCTCGGTGGATCTGCGCAATGCCGGGTTCAAGCTCGCGCCGGTGGATACCAACCTGTACCCGGGGGGCTTCAACAACCTCTCGCCCGAGGCAGTGCCTCTGGCCGTGCAGGCAGCGGTCTCGGCCATCGAAAAATACTGCCCGGATGCCCGCAATCTGGTGCTGATTCCCGAGAATCACACCCGCAACATGTTCTATTTCCAGAATGTGCTGCGCCTGAAGTCCATTCTCAGTCAGACCGGGCTGGTCGTGCGGCTGGGCTCGCTCAACCCAGAGGTCACCGAGCCCACCACCTAGCCCCTGCCTGATGGTGAAACCCTCACGGTCGAGCCTCTGGTGCGCCGAGGCAACCGGCTAGGTTTGGCGGATTTTGATCCCTGCGCCATTCTGGTCAACAACGATCTGTCCTCTGGCATTCCTGACATCCTGCGTTCCCTGGACGAGCAGATTTTGCTGCCGCCGCTTCATGCAGGCTGGGCCGTGCGACGCAAGACCAGGCACTTTGCGGCCTACCGTGATGTGGTCGCCGACTTTGCCCGCGAGCTCGACATCGACCCCTGGTTGCTCGACCCCTATTTTTCGGGCTGCGCCGCGCTTGATTTCCAGGCCCGTGAAGGCGAGGAGCAGCTCGCGCAGGCCGTGGATGAAACCCTGGTCCGCATCCGCGCCAAATATGCCGAGTACAAGCTCGACGCCACGCCCTTCGTGATCGTCAAGGCTGATGCCGGCACCTACGGCATGGGCGTGATGTCGGTCAAGGATGCCGCCGAGGTCCGCAACCTCAACCGCCGCCAGCGCAACAAGATGGCGGTGGTGAAAGAGGGGCTGCAGGTGACCGAGGTGATCATCCAGGAGGGCGTGCCCACCATCGAGACCGTGCAGCAGGGCACCGCTGAGCCGGTGGTCTACATGGTTGATCGCTTTGTGGTGGGCGGCTTTTATCGCGTCCATGGCGAGCGCGGGATTGATGAAAACCTCAACGCCCCCGGGGCGCACTTTGTGCCCCTGCCCTTTGCTGCGCCCTGCAACACGCCCGATCCCCGCGGTACGCCCGATTGTCCGCCCAACCGCTTCTATGCCTATGGTGTCGTTGCGCGGCTGGCACTGATGGCCGCATCGCTTGAGCTCGAGCAGACCGCGCCCTGACGCTGACCACCATGCATCTGCTGATCGTTCTTGATCCTGTCGGGACCATCAAGACCTACAAGGATTCAACCTACGCCATGATGCAGGCCGCGCACGCACGCGGCCATGTGATCAGCGTGTGCGAAATGGACGGCCTGTGGCTTGAAGGCGGTCATGCCTGGGCGGCGGCGCGATCGCTCGAACTGGTCGGACCTCAGCTCAAAGAGCCTGGCCACGACCCCTATGCCTGGTGGCGTATGGGCGATGCAAGCCCTTTGCAGATCGCCCAGTTCGATGCTGTGCTGATGCGCAAGGACCCGCCCTTTGACCAGGAGTATGTCTACGCCACCTGGCTGCTCGAGCATGCCTGTCGGCAAGGAGCCCGGGTCTTCAATGCGCCGCGGGCCATCCGCGACCATGGCGAAAAATATTCGATCGCCGAATTTCCCCAGTTCACTGCCGAGACCATCGTCACCCGCGATCCTCAGCGGCTGCGCGCCTTCGTCATGCAGCATCGTGAGGCGGTTTTCAAGCTGCTTGATGGCATGGGGGGGGCCTCGATTTTTCGTGCGCGGGCCGACGATCCCAACCTCTCGGTCATCATCGAGACGCTCAATCAGTTCGGCGCGCGCAGCGTGATGGCCCAGCGCTATCTGCCGGCCATTGCCGAGGGCGATAAGCGCATCCTGATCATTGACGGACAGGTGGTGCCCTATGCCCTGGCCCGCATTCCCAAGGCCGGTGAAGCCCGAGGCAACCTCGCGGCGGGCGGCACCGGACGCGCCCAGCCCCTGTCTGCGCGCGATCGCGAAATCGCTGAGTCGCTCGCGCCCATCCTGGCAGCTCGGGGTCTGTTTCTCGTGGGCCTCGATGTCATCGGCGATTGCCTGACGGAAATCAATGTGACCAGCCCGACCTGTTTTCGGGAGATCCATGAGCAGATGGGCTTCGATGTCGCAGGCCTGTATGTCGAATCGCTCGAGCGGGCCCTTGCGCGTGCCTCATGATCGGGATTCTGGTCATCTCGCACGAGCCGCTCGGAACGGCTTTGCTGCACTGCACGCGCCATATTTTCGGCAGGTTGCCGGCGCAGCTGGCTGCACTCGATGTCATCCCCGACGAAGACCCGGAGGCGGCCTACCAGTCGGCGCTGGAGCTGCTCAAGCGCATCAATGACGGCACCGGGGCCATCGTCCTGACCGATCTTTATGGCGCAACGCCCGCCCGAATTGCCGCCCGCCTGGCCGAACGACACCGCATCGAGGTGATCGCGGGCGTGAACCTGCCCCTGCTGGTCAAGGCCCTCACCTATCGGCGCGGACCCCTCGATGAAGTTTCCGGGCGCTTGCTTGAAGGCGTGCGCGAGTCGATCATGGTGATTGATCCTCCTTCTGCGACAGATCCCTCATGAAGTCGGCTGATGTCACCATCGTCAACAAGCTCGGGCTGCATGCCCGCCCCTCGGCCGCCTTCACGCAGGCCGCCACCCGCTTCAAGTCCCAGGTCTGGCTTGCCAAGGGCGCCCGACGGGTCAACGGCAAGAGCATCATGGGGGTGATGATGCTGGCCGCCGCCCGTGGCGCCGTGCTGCACATCGAAACCGACGGGCCTGATGAAGACGAAGCGCTGACCGCTCTGATGGCGCTGGTGCAGAGCGGATTCGGCGAAGGCGCCGCCACCGACTGAGGCGAGTCAATCCCATGTTCAGCATCCATGGCACAGGGCTGGGCGGCGGCATCGTGGTCGGCCGCGCGGTGGTGCTCGAATCGCGGCTGCTCGATGTGCCGCACTATCACGTCGATGCTGTGGGTGGCGACGCCGCGCCGGGCCCGGATCCGGTGGTCCGGCAGGCCGAAGTGGCCCGGCTGATGCGGGCGGTCGACATGGTGCGCAACGAGCTGTCGGGTTTGGCCGATCGCCTGACCGAAGACATGCCGGCCGAAGCGCAGGCCCTGCTGCAGGTGCATGCCATGATCCTCGAGGATCCGACCCTGCTTGAAGGGGCCAGCGAGGCCATCACCCAGCACGGGCGCAATGCAGAGTGGGCCTTTGCGGCCCAGGCCGAAACGCTGGCAGGTCAGTTTGCCCAATTTGACGACCCCTATCTGCGCGAGCGGGGCCGCGATGTGACCCAGGTGGCCGACCGGGTGCTCAAGGCACTCTCAGGCACAGGGCATGTGCAGGCGCTGCGCGATGCACGCAGCGCCGACGATGGTGTGCCGCTCATCTATGTGGCCCATGACATCGCGCCCGCCGACATGCTGCACTACACCCGCGC
>JBEELY010000216.1:0-2504 GCA_041167925.1 Pseudomonadota bacterium
CGCGATAGCGCCAGGAGAGAAGCCAGCGCAGTCACGGCCACATTGCCGGCATTGGCGCCCGCCGAGGTGGTGACGGTCACGCCGCGGGCCGCCAGCTCCTGATAGATCGGGCGATCCGCCCCGGCCGAATGCACATGCACCCAGCGCAGTGAGGCAGAGGCGCGCAGGGCGTCGTAGAAGGCGGCCAGCGCAGGGCTGAGTTCGAACTTGGTGGAGGCGCCCGTGATGTCGCGCGACACGAAGGCCAGATCGGCTCCGGCCTGCTCCTGCGGGCTGGCCTCATCGGTCAAGACGGGCTGCCAGGGCCGTGACCCGAAGCAGGCCTGCAGTTGCGGGCCAAGCTCTTCGAGTGCCTGCCGCGACATCAGAAGCTGAAGGGGGGCGCTCATGACCCGCAGGCTCAGTCGGTTGAAGCGCCCGAATCGCGCACCACCGAGCGCCACTTCTCGAACTCGGCGCGGGTGAACTGGCCCAGTTGCGCTGGCGTGCCGCCAATCGGCTCGGCGCCTTCACGCACCAGCACCTGCTGCACGGCCGGCAGTTGCAGCACCTCATTGAGCTCGCGATTGAGCAGCGAGATCACCGCTTCTGGGGTGCCTTTGGGGGCATACATGGCCGCCCACGACCCGGCCGCAAAGCCCGGAAAGCCCCGCTCGGCAATGGTGGGAATCTCGGGCAGCGAGCGCAGCCGCTTGGGGCTGGTGACGGCCAGTGGCACCAGGCGTTCGGCACGGATCAGCGAAATCACCGAGGGCACGGTGGCGCACATGAAATCGATCTGGCCTGCGAGCAGATCACGCAGCGCCTCGGCGCCCTTGTAGGGCACATGAATGGCTGTGGAGCCCGCCCGCTGGCTGAGCATGAAACTCGACAGGTGCGCCGCGGTCCCCACGCCAGTGGAGCCATAGGTGAGTTTGCCCGGCTGGGACTTGAGTCGATCGACGAAGGCCTCAAAGCTGCGGATGCCTGACGCCGGATTGACCACCAGCACGTTGGGTCCGTCACACAGCAGGATGACCGGTACCAGATCGTTGATCGGATCGTGAGGCAGTTTGCGATAAAGCGTGGGGTTGATCGCCATCGGGCCCACGGTATTGACGATCAGCGTGTAGCCGTCGGGGGCAGACCGGATCACCTCGCCAGTAGCAATGTTGGCGCCGGCACCGGGCTTGTTCTCGACCACGAAGGACTGCTTGAGCCGCTCGGACAAGGGCTGCACCACCGCACGGGCCACCAGGTCGGTGAAGCCACCTGCCGTGAAGCCCACCACCACCCGCACCGGCTTGGCGGGATAGCCGGATTGGGCCATCACCTCGAAGGACAGGGTGCTGCCGGCCAAGGCCAGCGAGGCCGCTGCACGGCTGCCATGGACGAGAGAGGCGCGTCGACGGGACTGGAAGGGAGTCATGCGGGTCAGGTCCGGTAGGAGGGGTCGAGGCGATCGAGTTTGCGCAGCAGGGCGGGCCACTCCATCAGTCCATAGGGGCGGCGGGTGCCCCGTTGATAGTTGTTCCAGGTGGCTTCAAGCACCGGCTGATCGACCGCACGCAGCGGCGTGTTGCAGGCCATGGCAGCCAGTTGCGAGCGGCAGGCCAGTTCAAGTCGATGCATCCAGTTGAAGGCCTCGCCCACAGTGCGACCGACCGTGAGCGCGCCATGGTTGCGCAGCATCAGGGCCTCGCCATCACCGAGATCGGCAAGCAGCGAGGCCTGCTCAGCCTCGTCCAGCACCACGCCCTGATAGTCGTGATAGCCAATCTTCAGAAAACGCATGCCGGTCTGCGTGATGGGCAGCAGGCCGCACTCGAGTGCGGAGACCGCCATGGAAGCCCAGCTGTGGGTGTGGATGACGCAGTCCACCTCGGGCCGAGCTGCATGAATGGCGCTGTGGATCACATAGCCGGCCCGGTTGATGCCATAGTCAAGTTCACCAAAATCGGGCTTGGAAAGCACATTGCCTTCGATATCGACCTTGATCAGGCTCGATGCCGTGATCTCCTCGTACATCATGCCGTAGGCATTGATCAGGAAAGCCTCCGGGCCGGTCCCTTCATCTGGCACACGCATCGAGATGTGGTTGGCCATCATGTCGGACATGCCATAGAGGTCGACCAGCCGGTAACAGGCAGCCAGATCCACCCGGGCCTGCCATTCGGCAGCCGACACTGCATGCTGGCAAGAAGAAATTTGCAGGCGCCCGTGGGCGATGCGAGCCGGGTGCGCCGAATGCGAGGAATCTGCTGGATTCACTGAGTTCATGGAGATCAGTCCGAGCCAAGGCCCACCGGATCTGGCTGACGTCGCTCGATGCTCCATTTGAGCAGCGCCGCGCAGCGATAGACCGCATGGGCAAACTTGCCATAAGGCAGGGTAAGAAACAGGGCCATCACCACGCCCAGATGCACCGCGAGCAGCAGGCCCATGACGCCGGTATCGCGCAGGGCAAGCAGCAGCAGACCGGTCAGCGAGGTGAGAAAGAGCAGCGCGACGAAACCGTGGTCCAT
>JBEELY010000320.1:0-3640 GCA_041167925.1 Pseudomonadota bacterium
GCCGCATGTCGCGCACGTCCTGGCGAAGGCCATCGATGGCACGGGGCATAGCGAGTAACTCGCGCCGCAGCTGTTCGAAGCGTTCGCCGAGCGCCGTATCTCCCGCGGCAAAGCGCGCCCGGGTCAGGGCCTGGTGCTCCCAGACCCAGGCAGATTCTTTCTGATAGGTCTCGAAGGCAGTCAGGCTCGAGGCCAGCAGGCCAGCATTGCCATTGGGTCGCAGGCGCAGGTCGATTTCAAAGAGCAGTCCGGCGGCAGTCCGAGTGGACAGCCAGCCCGACAGACGCTGCCCCAGCAGCGAATAGACGGGCTGCGCGGCTGGATCGGGGTCGTCATAGATGAAGACCAGATCCAGATCCGAGGCATAGCCCAGTTCCTTGCCGCCGAGTCGGCCGTAGGCAATCACGGCAAAACGCGGAATCTCGCGATGGCGTTGCCGCACCTGCTGCCAGGCCTGATCGAGTGCAACTGCAAGCACGCGGTCGGCCAGTTCACTCAGATGATCGGAGAGCCGCTCCACGCTGAGCCGTCCGGCCAGATCCTGCGTAAGCAGTCGAAAGACCTGGGCATGATGGCCTTCGCGCATCAGGTCCATCTGTCGCTCGATGTCGGGCTCGCCTCCGGTCAGCCGGGTGGCCGTGATGGACTTGCGCAGCTCCCGCTCCCAGGCCACTAAATCGGGCGCGTCCAGAATCTGCCCGTCGAGCAGTTCGTCGAGCACCACAGGATGCCGGGTGAGATAGTCGGCCGCCCAGCGGGCCCGACCCATCATGCCTAGCAGTTGCCGGTATGCCCCCGGGAACTGCACCAGCAGCGCCAGATAGGCGGGCCGTCCGGCCACGGTCTCGAGCAGGTCGATCAGCCGTCCTAGCCATTCGGTTCGGGCGATGGTGGCATCGTCAGCGCTTTGTGCCGTCTCGAGGCTGCGACCCTCGCGCAGGGCCTGCTCGATCAGCTGGTCGATGCGGGCGCGGGTATCCGCCCGGGCGGTTCGGTATCGGCGCCCCTCCCGCAGGGCATCCAGGCGTGACTCACCCTGAGCATCCAGCGCCAGCAGATCGTCAGCCTGCCCTGCACCGGCTGGCGGCACCGTGGCGGCTGCGGGTTCGCTCAACAGGCTGTCGAAGACGCCAGACACCTGCGTGCGCGCCGCATCTAGCCGCGCGTCGAAGGCCATCGGTTCCATGCCCAACATGCGGGCAATGCGCTCATGCACCGCCGGGTCGTCAGCCAGCCGATGGGTCTGCGCATCTTCCTGATACTGCACGGCATGTTCGATCCGGCGCAACAGGGTGTAGGCCTCGGCCAGTCTGGTGGCGGCGTCGGCATCGATCCATCGGCGCTCGGCGAGTGCATCAAGAGTGTGAAGGGTGCGGCGGTCTCGCAGGCCACTGTCCCGCCCACCGCGCACCACCTGGAAAAGCTGGGCACAAAACTCGACTTCCCGGATGCCGCCCCGCCCCAGCTTGACATCGATCCCCCCGCCATCGCGCTGGTCCTTGCGCCGATCGCGACGATCGGCCTCGCTGCGGATCAGGCGATGCAGTTCACGCATGGCATCGATCGCCGCAAAATCGAGGTAGCGGCGATAGACAAAGGGGTGGACGATTTCCTCCAGTGCCGCCTCGTCGCGGGCTCTGGCCTGCGGGCTGGCCAATCCGCTGTCGGCGATTACCTTGCCCTTGAGCCAGGCAAAGCGCTCCCACTCCCGTCCCTGCTCGAAAAAGTACTGCTCGAGCATGCCCAGGGTCACAGTGAGCGGTCCCGAGTCGCCATTGGGCCTCAGGCGCGTATCGACCCTGAAGACGAAACCGTCGGCAGTGACCTCTGAAATCAGACCGGTCAGACGACGAGCGAGCCGGTGAAAGAACTCATTGCTGTCGATGCGGCCATGGCCCTGGGCATCGCCCTGGGTACGACCACCGTCTCGGTGGACATAAACCAGGTCGATGTCCGAGGAGACATTGAGCTCATTGCCGCCGAGCTTGCCCATGCCGACCACCAGCAGGTCCTGCACTTCGCCGTCGGTATCCAGCGGCAGGCCATGCACCTTCGCGAGTTCCCCTGCAAGAAAGCGTAATGCCGTCTCGACCGCTAGACAGGCCACTTGGCTGACCGCGCTGCAGACCTCCTGCAAGGGGGCCTGCTGCCGCACATCGCGCTCCATCAGGGCCATCTGCACCAGCTGACGCAGCCGGCGCAGTGCAGGGCCCGGGTCGGTTCCACCCTGTGTTCCGGCCTGGCTCGGTGTTGGTGCTTCAGGCTCCCGATGGTCTTCTTGTGTCCAGGGCGCGAGAACAGCCCAGGTTCGCTGGATCGCAGGCGCATCGACCGGCGCTGCAGCCAGTTCGGCAAGCAGGGCCTTATGGTCGGGCGCCCTGCGTTCCAGGGCGTCCAGACTGCGGGCGAACCAAGGCGAGAGCGTGCAGGCTTGGAAGTCCATGGCCCTATGCTACAGTCGGCGAGCCATTGAGCCTTCTGAAGGGCCATCCTCCCGCAGAAGCTTGCGATGCGCGACTCCATGACGTCCGACGCCCCTCGCACCTCAAGCCCGCTCTTTCGCCCCGCCCTGCTGTCAGCGGTCACGGCCCTCGTGGTTGTCCTGATCGGACTGCTCGTTCTGCGGGCCTGGGTCTGGCCCCAACTCGACCGCTGGCGTGACCAGGTGCAATGGCTGGCTGGCGCCGCATTGGGCCGTACCGTGCAGATTGAGCATCTCACGGGCGTCTGGAATGGTCTTGCGCCAGCGATTGACATTCGCGGGTTACGCATCGATACCCCCGATGGAACGGTCGGTCTGAGCGCGGTCTCGGTTCGTGGCGTGGTGTCTCCCGCGGCGCTTTGGTCGGGCGAATTGCGCTTTTCTTCACTCGTTATCGAAGGCCCGGTGGGCCACCTGCGGCGTCAGGCCGATGGCATCGGCACGGTGGCCGGATGGCGACTCGAGCGCGCTGAGGGTGACGATTCGCCTGCCCTCGACTGGTTGCTTCGCCAAGGCCGGATCCGGCTTGACGCTGGTCGGGTCGAAATCATGGATCTCCAGGGCCGCTGGCCCGCAGACCGCCGTGTGGAGGTCATGGCCCGACTGGAGCGACAGGCGGGGGGGCATCGGGTGCAGTTGCGGCTCGGCCCTGCGGATCTGCTCGCCAAGGGGAACAGCCCCCTCACCACGCCGGGGAACAGCCCCCCTTCCACGCTGACCCTGAATGCCTCATGGGAGCAACCGCTGTGGTCCCGGCCAGCCGATATGCGCTCCTGTCAGGCCAGGCCTATCTCGGCCTGACGGGGGTTGCCCTTGAGCCGCTTCTTCAGGACCTGCCGCGGTGGCTGGGACTGCAAAACGCCGCCATGCCGCCCGCCCAGGGCCAGGGTGGGCTGCAAATCTGGAGCGGCTTCACTCGGGGGCGCAACCCCGTGGTCGTGATGCAGGCCGCACTGGAAGGTGTGCGAGCCCCCTCCCTGGGTGGTCGGCGGTCGACCTCGCTTCCGATCGATCTGAGGGCGATGGTGGCGCTTTCAATGGAGGAGTCTCCCCGTGATGGCTTGGCTCGACGGGCCAGAGTTGATCAGATCAGCCTGTCCGATGGGCAGGGCCTGAAGCTCACCGGAACAGGGCAGCTGCAATGGCCGGCGAGTGGTC
>JBEELY010000325.1:0-4899 GCA_041167925.1 Pseudomonadota bacterium
CGGCACCGGCAACATCCACATCTGGTTTGAGACACAGGCCGAGAGGACTCCCGCATGAACTTCGAGTTTCCCTTGCAGTCTTTGCCCAGCGTGCTCTGTGGTCCGCGCGTTGAGCGCCGCCGGGTGCTGCTCGGCGGCAGCGCCTTCTGGGGCACGATGCAGGACGATGGTCAATTGCGCCTGGACGATGGCCGGCTAGTCGACGCCGAGTCGGCCAGCTACCTGCCGCCCGTGAACCCCAGCAAGATCATCGCGGTTCACATTTCTTACCGTTCACGCAGCATCGAAACGCGGAACAAGCCCAAGCCCACCGAGACACCCACCTACTTCACCAAGCCGCCGAGCTCGCTAAACGGCCACCGTGGACAGATCCTGAAACCGGCCGACTGCTTGTACCTCAATTACGAGGGCGAGTACGCGGTCGTCATCGGCAAGACCTGCAGGAACGTCACGCCCGACGAAGCCTGGGACTACATTGAAGGTTTCTGCCCGGCGCTGGACATGGGGCTGCAGGACTTCCGCGATACCGACCAAGGCAGCATGCTGCGCGTCAAGGGTGCGGACACGCTGCTGCCCATTGGCCCGGGCCTCGTGCGCGGGGTCAATCTGTTCGAACAGACGCTGCGCACCTACGTTGACGGGCGGTTGGTGCAGGAGGCCCATATCGGCGACGAGACGATCTGGGGTCCTCACTATGTCATTGCCGATATCGCGCGTCACATCACGCTGGTGGCCGGTGATGTGATCCTGATGGGCACGCCTTGCCACTCGCGCAGCGTGGACCCCGGGCATGTGGTGGCCTGCGAGATCACCGGTATCGGACGGATTGAAGGCACCGTGGTGGGCGTCGCGGCACCGCGAGCATCAGCGCTTGGCGTCGGCCACGCACCGACCGATACGCCCGAAGTGCGCCGCGTGGCTCTAGGCTTCGACGAGCGTGTCCCCGAACACCTCAAGGCCAATCTGCGAGCCTCCCGCCGCGCCTAGTCAGGAGAAAAACATGCTGGAAAAACATGTGCATAGCGCGCTGGCGCGCGAACTGGCCGAGGCGGAGCGCACCCGGGTGCAGCTGACTCAGTTTTCGCGCCGCTACCCGACCATGACGATGGCGGACAGCTACGCGATACAGCGCGAGTGGGTGCACCTGCAGTGTGATGCGGGCCGACGCGTGATTGGCCACAAGATTGGCCTGACCTCACGCGCCATGCAACTGGCCTCACAAATTACCGAGCCCGACTACGGTGCCTTGCTCGACAGCATGAGCTTGCGCGATGGCAGCGAGATTGAGGCTGCGCGTTTCATCGTGCCGCGGATCGAAGTTGAATTTGCGTTTGTGCTCGCAAAGCCGCTCGTTGGGCCCTCCGTGACCTTGCTGGATGTGCTCAACGCCACCGACTACGTGGTGCCCGCACTGGAACTGATTGACGCGCGTATCGAACAGTTTGACCGTGACACCAAGGCGCCGCGCAAGGTGCTCGACACCATTGCCGACAACGCCGCCAACGCCGGCATCGTGCTCGGCGGCCGGCCGATGCGACCTGACGCAGTGGACTGGCGCTGGGCCGGGGCACTCTTGTTCAAGAACGGTGTGATTGAAGAGTCGGGCCTGGGAGCCGCAGTACTCAACCATCCAGGAAACGGCGTCGCCTGGCTTGCGAACACATTGGCACCCCATCACGAAGGCCTCGCAGCGGGCGAGATCGTGTTGGGCGGGTCGTTCACCCGGCCGGTACCCTGTGCGGCAGGCGATACCTTTCATGCCGACTACGGGCCACTGGGCTCCATTTCGGTGAAGTTCGTCTGATGGGCTTGGCCTTTGCGTAGGCCATCTGACGGACTGCAAGCAACAAGGCATTCACCCGGAGAAACCGGCGTCCGGCAAATTGCTTCTGCGAGTGCCTCCTGAATTGCATGGCCGCGCGCTGGTCGCTGCACAGGCCGCAGGCAAGAGTCTGAACCAATGGGCAACTGAGGTTCTCGAGCAAGCGGCCCAGCCAGGCTAAGGCTCGACTGCTCCCTGACGACCCTTCGTGATGTCATTGATCAGGCGATCCAGATCACGGGTTGTTTGCTCTTGGGCGGGGAGATGTTTCTTGACCACGCCCCAAATCAGCCATACGGCGTGTTGAGCCTGCGGCGACTGCTGCATGCAAGAGCCGCCGCCAAGGACGGCCCCTGCACAACCGTCAGCGGACTACTTGTCGGCGAACGAAACCCAGTGCGGCCAAGGCCACGCCGAGAAGGCCAAGCGTGCCTGGTGCCGGTACGTCGTTGGTTTCAACCGTCAGGATCGAGGTTCCCACCCTGAAGTCTCCGAGAATGGACTGCACTGTGACGTCAAGCTTGCCGTCGTCGTTCAGGCTACCTACAGCTCGAACACCCAGCGTTGTATTGAAGTCCCCCAAAGTGAGGCCGCCGGTATCGAAATCGAAGCCATCAACGATCACGATACGCACCTCCGGAAGGAAGTCGAATCGGTCACTGGCATCATCACGGATCTGGATCTGGAGCGTACCGGAAATGGCAGAACCGAGAGCAAAGCCTTCGTCGGTGATGTCGTGCGTGAATTTGTGCGAGCCAAGAGCACGAACAAGCTGATCCTGCGTAATCGTATCGGTGATTGTGGCGGCACTAGCAGATGCACCCAACGAGATGCCCAGCGCGAGGACAAGAGGTTTGAAGATGGAACGGCTCATGGATATTTCTCCCTTAAAGGTTGTGTGAGCACAGAGGGAAAAGCACAAATCGCGCCAAAAATTAAAGTGCATTTAATATCAAATGCTTACGAGTAAATTCAAAGCACGACAAGCACAGGTCTGTAAAGAATTCCGACACCCCAAAGGGAGTCACACATCGATGCCTCGACCGCAACGGACGCTGGATACGAGGGAAGCACGGTCGATGATCCTTGCCTGATTGAATAGTGCTCAGACCGTGTCCTCAAAAACCGTCATCCAGATCAAAGTCAAACCGGGAGCCCGAGTCTCCTGCCTCACGCAGGCAGAGGACGGCACCTGGATTGCGCAGATCAAATCTCCGCCGGTGGATGGCAAGGCCAATGCGGAGCTCATTGCTCTGGTGGCGCGCCACTTTGGCTGCCCGCGCTCAGCCGTACGCATTCGCACGGGCTCCACCGGCCGTCTGAAGCTTGTCGAGGTCGACGCCTAACCGAGATCGCCGGGAAGAGTCAGGTCGCTCGGAATGCATCGATGTTGCGGCTCAGCGTGTGAGCGCGCCGTACACCAGCACCTGCAGTTGCTCCCTGTAGTGCTTGCGGATCTCGCCGGGTGCCACCGTGCCGGCCACCACCACCAGCCGTTCGGCCGGGTCGGCGAAAAAGATCGTGCCGTAGGCACCATTCCAGGTGAACTCGCCAACCCGCCCGGGCACACTGGCCAGCCCTGCCTGGGTGCGTACCGCCACGCCCAGGCCAAAGCCGTAGCCCTCGCGATGGGGCTCGGTATGGTGCACCGTGTTGATGACGCCCTCGCCGAGGTGATTGGCGGTCATGAGCGCGACCGTCTGCGGGCTCAGAATGCGCTGGCCATCGAGCACACCGCCGTCATGCAGCATCTGTCCGAAGCGCAGATAGTCCGAGACCGTGCCCATGGACGCAGCGCCGCCCCAATCAAGGGTGGTCTGTCGCTCCATCACGGTCACCGCCTGTGGCGAACCATCCAGGGGATTGAAGGGCAGTGGTTTGGCGCCTCGTGCCCGGCGATCCTCGGTCAGCTCGAAGCCAGTGTCGCGCATGCCTAGCGGTTCCCACAACACTCTCGACAGATGCGCCCCGAGGCGTTCGCCGGTCACCTGTTCGATCACCATCCCGAGCACATCGGTAGAGAAGCCATATTCGAAGGCAGTGCCTGGCTGGTGCGTGAGCGGCAGCCGGGTGATCCGGTCGATAAAGCCCTGCGCATCATCGGTGAACATCACCTCGCTCGCGCTGGGCCAGCGCGTGGCGGCTGGGCCTGTGCCGCGCCCCCCATAGGTGATGCCCGAGGTGTGTCGCAAGAGATCGTGAATCAGGATGGGCCGCTGCTGCGGCTGCAGTGCAAGGCCGCCATGACCATCGTCCAGACCCACCTGCATGTCGGCAAATGCCGGGAACCAGCGATCCAGGCGACTGCGCAGCGGCAGGAGGCCTGCCTGCATGAGTTTGAGCGCTGCAACGCTGACCATGATCTTGGTCATCGAGGCCAATGGAAAGACCGTGTCGAGGGTCATCGGCACCTGCGCCACCGGGTCGCGCAGGCCATAGGCCTTGTGGTGCAGCAGCCTGCCTTCACGGGCGATGGCCAGGACGGCGCCGGGCAAGCGCCTGGCCTCGATCTCGCGATGAAAAAAGGCATCAATCGTTGAGATGCCGGATGCGCTCAGACCATGGGTCTGCGGATCGCCGGCGGGGAGGGGATACTCACTCATGATGCGCTCTCAGGACGGAAAGCAAAGATCCTAGTGCAAGAAACGCCCACTGCAAGAGGTGCCAACGCGTGCCGAGGCCTCTTGCGCCACCCAGTGCCAGACCCCGCCTGAGGCCTAGGGCACCAGCCAGCACCCGGCCCAAGCATTGTCGCGGCTGAACTGCGCACGCCGGTGGTGGGGCCCCAGATGTAGCAGATCCATGGTGCGCACCTGCAACTGCAGCACAGCAAAGGCCGCGGGATCAGGATCGGTTTCATAGGCGAGCGCTTCAGAGATCGACTGACCCGGCAACGGGCCACGGCTATAGGCCGCTCGAGACCGTTCGGGCACGGCCGACCAGCGGCTCGCCACGAGATCGCCCTGAGCGATCTCCACATCGGCCTGAATCCTGATCTGCAGGTGCGAACCCGGATCCCACACATGAAGCGCAGCGACGGGCCTTGCGCTCAGATCGGCGATCTTGGGGGAGTGCGC
>JBEELY010000333.1:0-2598 GCA_041167925.1 Pseudomonadota bacterium
TTGAAATCAATGACCGACTCGAGCGGAATCCAGTAGTCGTGCCAACGCCAGGCATCGAATTCGGGCTGGTTCGTGGCGCGCAGACTCACATCGGTATCGCGTCCAACCAATCTGAGCAGAACCCAGATCTGCTTCTGGCCACGATAGTGCCCGCGCCATTCACGCCGGACCCCTTGCTGGGGAACTTCGTAGCGCAGCCAGTCGCGGGTGCGTCCGATGATGCGTACATGGTGCGGCTGCAGACCGACTTCTTCATGGAGCTCGCGATACATGGCCTGCTCAGGCGTTTCGCCCCGATTGATGCCGCCCTGCGGAAACTGCCATGAATGTTCGCGGATGCGCTTGCCCCAGAAGACCTCGTTGCGCTGATTGACCAGAATGATGCCGACGTTAGGGCGATAGCCTTCCTTGTCCAGCATGGGCTACCCCTCGATCCCTTAGAATTGCGCCGATTATATCGGCAGACTCTGTGGCAGACGCCCCCATGAAAGCAAGCCAGTTTCACCTGTCCACCCTCAAGGAAGCGCCGGCCGATGCGGAGGTGGTCAGCCATCGCCTCATGACCCGAGCAGGCATGATTCGCAAGCTGGCCGGGGGTGTTTACACCTACATGCCCATGGGTCTGCGGGTCATCCGCAAGGTCGAGGCCATCATTCGCGAGGAGATGAACCGCGCGGGTGCGGTTGAACTGCTGATGCCTGTGATCCAGCCAGCAGAGCTCTGGCAGGAGTCCGGGCGATGGGAGCAATATGGCCCTGAGCTGCTGCGCATCCGAGACCGGCATGAGCGCGATTTCATTGTGCAGCCCACCTCCGAAGAGGTGATCACCGATGTGGCGCGCCAGGAAATCCGCAGCTATCGGCACATGCCGAAAAACCTCTACCAGATCCAGACCAAGTTTCGCGACGAGCGTCGTCCGCGCTTTGGCGTGATGCGAGGCCGCGAGTTCACGATGAAGGATGCCTATTCCTTCGACCGCAGCCGCGAGGCCGCGCTCGTGAGCTACCAGGGCATGTACGACGCCTACACGCGCATTTTCCAGCGTCTGGGCTTGCAGTTCCGTGCCGTGGCCGCCGATACCGGTGCCATCGGGGGCTCGGCCAGCCATGAGTTTCAGGTGATTGCCGATACCGGAGAAGACGCCATCGCCTGGTGTCCAGGCTCCGACTATGCAGCCAATGTGGAACTGGCCGAGGCGGTCGCTCTTCTGAGCACGCGTGCCGCGCCCAGCCAGCCGCTCACCAACACGCCCACACCGGGCGCCGCCCGATGCGAGGCCGTGGCCGAGCTGCTCGGCCTGCCGCTGCAGCAGACCGTCAAGTCGCTGGTGCTGGCGGTGGATGAGCTCGAGCCTCTCAAGGATGGGGACGACAGCGGACGGCCCCGGGCGGTGGTTTCTACCCGCATCTGGCTGCTGCTGGTGCGTGGCGACCATGAGCTCAATGAGATCAAGGCCAGCAAGGTTGAGGGCCTGAAGGGCTTCCGGTTTGCCACCGAAGCCGAAATCATCGATCACTTCGGTTGTCCTCCGGGCTATCTGGGCCCGATCAACACCCGCAAGCCCGTGCGCCTCGTGGTGGACCGCACCGTGGCCCTGATGAGCGATTTCGTGTGTGGCGCCAACCAGCCCGATCATCACTACACGGGCGTCAACTGGGGCCGTGATCTGCCCCTGCCTGGCGAGGCTCAAGGCCAGGTGCAGGTGGCCGACCTGCGCAATGTGCGCGAGGGCGATCCCTCGCCCGATGGCAAAGGAACGCTGGCCATTCAGCGCGGCATCGAGGTCGGCCATGTTTTTTACCTTGGCACCAAGTATTCGCAGGCCATGAATGCGGTCTTTGTCGATGAGGATGGCAAGTCCAGGCCCATCGAGATGGGTTGCTATGGCATTGGCGTCACGCGACTGCCCGCCGCCGCCATCGAGCAGAATCATGACGAGCGCGGCATCATCTGGCCCCGACCGATTGCCCCCTTCGAGGTCGTGATCGCACCGCTCGGCTATGGCCGTTCCGAGGCGGTCAGGCAGGCAGCCGATGCCCTGCATGCCCAGCTGCTGCAGGCCGGGGTCGATGTCATTCTTGATGATCGTGACGAACGGCCTGGCGCCATGTTTGCCGACTGGGAGCTTGTTGGCGTGCCATTGCGTCTGACCATCGGCGATCGGGGTCTGAAAGAGGGTCAGGTCGAGCTGACCGTCCGTCGGGGACTGGTCACGCGTCTGGTGCCCCTGGCTCAGGCTTTTGATGATGTTCTGCACACGCTTCAAAGCTGCTGAGCCGCGCTTGAAGTCCCGGCCTGTTATCGCCCGGACACTGACCCTCGCGATCGCTCTGATTGCAGGCCTTGGCCTGCTGGGCGCGGGTCCGGCCGAGGCGGGCAACCAGCGTCTTGAGCCGCTGTCAGCGGCCGTGCGCACTGCGCTTGCCGCTGCCGTGCTCGACCGCTCGCCTCCGAAGCCGCGCTATACCTCGGCCTTTGAGGAGTCCGACTGGATTGCCGAGATGTCCTCGCGCCTGCCGGCACGTCATAAGCCCACCGCCTTCGAACGCACCGAGTTCCTTCAAATGGTGCGCTACGAGGCGCAGCGTGCAGGCCTTG
>JBEELY010000349.1:0-3492 GCA_041167925.1 Pseudomonadota bacterium
GCCAGGCGATGACCGGCCTGCAGCGCGCGGATCGCCTGGGCGGCACGGGTGCGCGGATTCTTGACCTGATGCGCCTCGTCGGCGATCACGGCATGCCAGGACCGTTCCTCGTAATGCTTGAGATCTCTTGGCAGCAGCGCATAGCTGGTGATGATCAGATCATGTGTATCGATCCGGTCGAACTGGGCAGCGCGTTGCGGCCCATGCAGCGCCAGAACCTTCAGTCCGGGCACATGCCGGGCGGCCTCATCCTGCCAGTTGAACACCAGCGATGTAGGCGCAACCACCAGCGCCGGATGCTGCATTCGGCCACTGGCGCGTTCGCAAGCCAGGTGGGCGAGCACCTGCACCGTCTTACCCAGGCCCATGTCATCAGCCAGTACACCGCCCGTACCGGTCTGAGCGACAAACTGGAGCCAGGACAATCCGGTCTGCTGGTAAGGCCGCAGGGTGGCCACACACCCGTCAGGCACGCTGACACTTGGAAGCGACTCGAAGGAGGCGCTGATGCGCCTCAGGGGCTCAAGCGGTGCGGGCAGAGCGAGGTCTGGAAATCGCGCTGCCAGACTCGCCGCAGCGAAGCGGTCGAGCTCAAGACCTGCGCCCTGGGCCAGGTCGGCAGTTGCACCCGCCGATTGCGCCCAGTCGGCTACCACACGGGCAAGCGGCTCAATACGCTCGGCCTCGAGCCTGAGCAAGCGCCCGTCGTCCAGACGCATCCAGTGCATGCCCTGCGGGCAACGCACGGCACGCCATTGATCAAACGAGCCCAGGGCAATCACATCGGCCAGGACCGGCGCCAGATCAACCCGCCGGCCCTGGACCTGGATGCCCGATTGAAGCTGGAACCAGCCTTCAGCCGACGGGCGCTGCAAGGCGGCGCTTGCACCCGAAGGCCCGAGCTCGAGCGCGAGCGCATCGGCCTGCAGCACTTCGAACTCCAGACGTGATTCATTGACCACCCCCCAGCCTTGTGTCTGGAGCGAGGGCGCAAGCTCGCCAATCACCCTTGCTGCAGCGACGCTGCGGGCAGGTAGAACGATCAGGGTTACCCAGCCACTGCTCGAGCGCGGTCGCTGCGTACTGGGAAGTGCAATCGACTCGGAATCGATCCCGCCTTCAGGCTCGCCCGAGGCGAGCGCCTTGAGTGCGTCAGCGAGATGGTCCCAGGCCAGGCGCTCGGCCTGCGGGTCGCACAGCAACAGCAAGGGTCCCTGGGCATCGCGAATCCCCAGGCTAGCCGATCGCAGAGGTTCCAGCCGGTGGCCGGCATAGTCCACCGACAGCGACACCGCCAGCCGATCGGGGCCTTGCGCACCTGCGCCGGACGCGGCGCGTGCACCGCGACCGCTCGCGCTGTTGAGCGCGAATAGACCCAGCACCGGCCGCGGACGACCCGGCTGCTCGCGGACCGGATGGGCGCCCAGCGTGGGCACCACCGCTCGGAGGGCGGGGCGGGCCAGAAGCTGCGCATGCAGGGCCAGAGCGACGTCCTGCGCGGCCGCTTCAGGCACGGCGGGCGCCTGACGCAGCCATTGCACCAGTTCGGCTGGCGGCGGATCGCTGATGGGGCCAAGGCAGCCCTGCTCAAGATCGAGCCAGGCCGCCTGCGGTGTGTAGAGCACCTGCGCAGGCGGATTCACCCGTAGCGCCAGGCGCAATCCGGGCTCACCGGATTCCAGCGGCAGCCAGTCGAGCTGGCCCGGCCGTGCTTGTCCTACGCTCAGGGCACGTCCGGTCCCGGGCTCGGCGACAGGCTCACCCGCTTCGAGTCGCCCATGGCGGGCCAGTGCGAGCAGCACATCGAGCGCCCTGGGCGAATCCAGCACCACGCCGCCAGGCACGGGCGTGCAGCGCTGGATCATGACCGCCGCCAGCAGGTCGGTTTCATCCCAATAGGCTGGCGGATCCGCATTCTGGGTCTGCAGCCCGCGGTAAGCCTCCGGCGCCGACCAGGCGCCCGTTTCGAGTCGACGGTAGCGAACCACCTGAAGCACCGGCCGACGATCGGCCAGGCGCAGCAGGTACACCAATGCCACGCGGCGGGGCTCGGTCGCCTGCAGTTTCAGATTGCGCAAGCCCCGGACCCAGTGCAGCACCTGAAGTCGCTCAAGGCCCGAGACCTCCTGGGCCTCCGGTGCGGAAGGGGTCTGCTGCGGTTCGCCTGCAGGCGAGGGGCTTTCATCCTGGTCTTTCAGCCAATGCAGCAGCAGGGCAGCACCATGCTTGCATTGCGCTCCCACCGGGCAGGAGCAGTCGGAGCTCACCTGCATCACTGTGCCGTGCAAACGCACCCGAACCTGCGTGCGGTAGAGCAGCCCGGGCCGGCTGCCCTCGACTTCGCCTTCGACGACGCCAGGCGCAGACTCGCGTGCAGAGAGCACCCGACCCGCCGCAAACACGGCCTCACCCCGGTCCGCGGTGTGACGGTCCAGTCCGATCGGCGTGCGGCCGAAACGCTTGCGAAAAAGCTCGAGCAGCATCAGAACAACCCGCGGAATTCAGCATGAAACGGCAAGGTGCAACCGCCCAGTGTATCGTCGCCAGATTGACTTTTTAAGAAACCCCGGAGAGACCCCGTGATCGATCACCTGGACCATTTGGTCCTGACCACCTTCGATGAAGCCGCCTGCATCCACTTTTATACCGAGGTCATGGGCATGACCCTGGAGCGGTTTGAAACGCCCTCAGGCTTGCGCATGGCCTTCAAGTTCGGGCAGCAAAAAATCAACCTGCACCTCAGGGGCAAGGAGTTCTCGCCACGAGCCCATCTGCCGGTGCCCGGCGCGCTCGATCTTTGCTTCATTGCAAGCATTCCGCTTTCCGGGGTGATCGAACGGCTCAATGCCTGCAACTGGCCGATCATCGAAGGACCCGTGATGCGCACCGGCGCCACCGGCCCGATCCGCTCGGTCTATGTGCGTGATCCGGACCTCAACCTGATCGAAATTTCAGAGCCTGCCTGAGATGAGCGCATTGCCCCCGAGTCCGCCTGAAATGAGTGCATTGCCCCTGAGTCTGCCCGCACAAGCCCCCTTGCACGAGGGCTGCACCATGGGCGACCTCATTGTGCGGGCCATCTACCGGGGCGGCGACCGGGTGGCCTTCGTGCTGGATGATCAGGCCATCACCTACCGTGAGTTCGGCGCCATGCTCAGTCGCATGGTTCAGTTCATGCAGGCCCGTGGTCTGCGGCATGGCGATGCGATCGCCACCTTGTCGTCAAATCGGCCCGAGGCTTTTCTGGTGAACGCCGCCGGGTATCTGCTCGGCCTGCGTTCAACCTGGATGCACCCCCTGGCCTCGGAAGACGACCATGCCTACCTGATCGAGGATTCGGGCGTCACACATCTCTTTGTCGACCCGCTCACCTTCAGCGAGCGCGCGCTCGCCCTCAAGGCCCGACTGCCCGCGCTAAAGGCGATCTACAGCCTGGGCACCGACGCCCGCGGTCAGGCGCCAGGCGAAGATGCTCTGGCCGCAAGCCTGGCC
>JBEELY010000471.1:0-3434 GCA_041167925.1 Pseudomonadota bacterium
ATCGGCCACGCCGTAGGTGGTCTTGCGCAGCATCGAGGCCGTGCCCAGATCTGCCGGCAGGCTGGGGTCGTCATTGCGCCGGAGCACAACGGCGGTGCCGTCCTCTGCCTCGAAGCGGCCGCCGCTGGCGTCTGCCCCAACAGGGGTCAGACCGTAGTCGCTCAGGTACTGGCTGCAGCCAGCCATGTCGTCAACGCCGAAAACCAGCTCATCGGGTCCAATGATGTTCATGAAGATCCCCTCCTTGTTAGCCATTTAGAAAATTTGAATTGAAATCAGCGCGTGTGGCCGCCCAGAACTTCCGCGACCCAGTCAGCGATGTAGTGGCCCGCATTGATGCTGTTGTCGAAACTCGAGTGCTGCACGCCACCCTCTCGTTCGGTGAACACCTTGAGTTCCCGCTTGGGACTGTTGACCAGCTGCTCATATGTGCGTTGCGCCCAATGCAGGGGGATTTGGGAGTCCTTTTCGCCGTGTGTGACCAGGAAGGGCACGCGCACCCGGTCCAGTACCCCGTCGAGGTGAACGTTTTCTGCAATACGCATGAAGTCGTCGATGTCTTTGGCACCCCAGACCCAGCAGACGTGTGCCCAATAGTGCGGCACGGGCAGATTGCCCTCACGTTGCAGGCGGCGCTTTTGCACATCACGCCAGTCGTGGTTGGCACCCCAGACGACGCCGCAAGCGAAGCGCGGCTCGAAGGCCACCGCGCGTGGGCAGTAGTAACCACCCAGCGACACACCTTCCATGCCAATACGCCGAGGGTCGACATCGGGCTGGGTCTCCAACCAGTCCACCACGCGGCTGGCCCAATGTTCGCTGTCGAAACGGGCCGTCATGCCGTGCAGGCGCAACGCTTCGCCTGTGCCCGGCTGGTCCACGAGGAGGGAAGACACGCCGCGCTTGGCCAGCCATGCGGGCAGACCGACGCGGTACTTCATCTCCTTGGTCGAGTCCAGACCGTTGGCCTGCACCAGGATGGGCGCAGGGCCTTGCACACCCTGGGCACGCACATACAGGGCTGATAGCTCCTTGCCTTCGTAGGGGATGGTGACGCGTTGGCAGTTCTCCTGCGACAGTTCAAGTCCACGGGCGAAAATGTCGAGGAAGCGTTGGTACAGCGCCATCCGTCCAGGTGCGTTGTGCGCCTGTAATCGCTCACAGGTCAGGAGGTAAGTGGCGGCACGGCTGTACTTTTCGCCAGCCGACAACAAGCGGCCAGCGGCTTCGTCTTCGGCGGCCAGTGTGCAAAGCTTCTCAGCCATTTGCGACCATGTTTCGCGGAAAGCTTGGGTGCCCGCCGCATCAGGCGCTTTGGCGGCCTCTTGCAGCGGCGCGCACATGGCCTCGATTTCACCGATGCGCGCCCCCATTTCGAGGGCGAGGTCAACCGAGAGGTTCCAGACGTAGTTGGTAGGGAAATACTTGAACACGTGATGCTTTCAATCAAAAAAAGAGGTCACTTGAACCACAACGCCAATGGCGGCCATGCCACGATCAGACCCACCACCACCAGCGCTGCAGCCGCAAAGGGCAAGGCGCCACGGTAGATGTCGCTGAGGGGAATTTTTTGTCCCATGCCATCGGCGTCGAGCGTGCTCTTGACGATGAAGGGGCTGATGCCTAAGGGTGGGGTGATGATCCCCACCTCCACGGTGATCATGGTGATGATCCCGACCCACACCAGGTCGGCGCCCAGGTCCTTGAACACGGGTGCAAACACGGGGACCGCGATCAGAATGGTGGAGACACTGTCCAACGCAGTCCCCAGCACGAGCACGATGGCGATGTAAACCAGCATCACAGACAGCAATGAAAACTGGTGGGTCGCGATCCACTGACTCAGGTAACTGGGCAGGCCCGAAATGGCGAGGAAGCGGGTGAAGAGTGCAGCCGAGGCAATGATCAGGACGATGGATGCGGTGACATAGCCGGTATCGATCAGGATTTGCCAGAAGCTGCGGGGCGTGAGCGCCCGGCGTGCCAGGGCAATCAAGGTGGCGCCAGCTGCACCCACGGCACCCGCTTCGGTCGCGGTGAACAGGCCTGCGTACATGCCGCCAAGGACCAGCACCACCAGCAGCACGATGGGAAAGATCATTCGCAGCAGACTCCCGTGAGTCAAATCACCTGACTCGCGTCGGACGGCTTCGGCCGCTGCCGCCATGCCTGGGTGCTTCCCTGCGACCACCCAGATCGTCGCCATGAAGGCCACACTCAGAATGATGCCCGGCACGATGCCGGCGGTGTACATGTCACCGATCGAGGTCTCGGTGATGACCGCATAGATGATCATCAACACAGAAGGTGGGATGAGCATGCCCAGCATCGCAGAGCCGGCGACCACACCCACGGCCAACTTGTGCGGGTATCCGCGTCGCAGCATCTCGGGCACGGCCATGCGGGTGAACATCACGACCGCCGCGATGGACACACCGGTCACCGCGGAGAAAACCGCGTTGCCCACCACGGTGGCTTGGCCGATGCCACCGCGAAAGCGCCCGAACATGCGCTCGGCCACGATGTAGCTGTCGCGGCCGATGCCGGCGGCCATCACCATGAAGCCCATGAGCACGAACAGTGGTGCGGTCCCGAACTCGTATTCGGTGACCGCATCGGTGGCGGTCTGCCCCAGCATCTGACCGGCCAGGGCCCAGTCGCCGCGAATCAGCGAGATCCCCACGAAGGACACCAGAAGCAGCGCCGTGGAGATGTGCATGCCCGCGTAAATGAGCAGCGTGAGCGCGGCGAATCCCGCCAGGCCGGTCTCGAGCGGGCTCATGGGCGCCCCCCGATCGGCAAGCCGATGCGCGCAGGTCTCATGACACCACCTTGTTGGCCGGGTCGACCTCGATGTAGCGGCGCCGTTGCCAGCCCGCCCGTGTGAAGCCGACCGTCATCACCGCGTACTGGAGGGCCATGATCGTGCAGCCGAAACAGATCACGCTGAAGATCGGCCACTTCGGAAAAGAAAACATCGCCGGCGTTCCGTAGTAGTCGCCGCTGTCGTAGGCAATCCGCAGGAGAGGCCAGACATAGCGACCCGTGAGCGCAAAGAGTCCGGCGCCCACCGCGTGATGGAGGGCCAGCAGCCATTGCTCGGCCCGCACTGAGCGCCTGCCCAGGCGCTCGACCAGCCCGTCCGCCGCGATCACCCGCCCTGCTGCCAGCGTGCTGGGAAACTGCAGGAACACCACGACTGCGATTGACATGGCCACCATTTCGGCGGTGCCCGTCAGCGGCCGCGAGAACAGGCTGCGTCCAATGACGTCGGCCAGCACCACGCCCATGATGAACAGCACCAGACAGGTGCCCAGGGCGTTCATGCCCCGGGTCAGTCCATCAAACAGGCGGGCGGGCGACACCCTCACTCCTTGTCCCAGTCGCGGGCGAACTTCACGCCGTCGGCGCGCAATGCATCCATGTAGGCCTTG
>JBEELY010000104.1:0-5302 GCA_041167925.1 Pseudomonadota bacterium
ACGAAGGCAGGATCAAAGACCCGATCGGCCATGACCTGACAGCGCTTGATCAAACGATGTTCATGCGCCGCATAGTCGGGAATGGCAAAGTGCAGCGTGGAGATGTGATCCCACATCATCACGTCGCCTTCGGTCCAGACATGGGTGTACTGGTAGCGGGGCTGCAGCTGATGTTCAAAGAGCTGCTCCAGGATGGCATCGGATTCATCCTGGGGCAGTTCGTTGATCCGCAGGGCATAGCCCGGGTTGCAATAGAGCACCGTACGGCCCGTGACCGGATGCTTCAGGAAGACCGGATGCACGGAGGGCGGTCGCTTGGCGCGCTGCTCGGGCGACAGCGGATCGCGCAGGCTGCCCGGACGGGTGCGCATCTTTTCCCAGAACTTGTTGAAGTCGTGGGTGGCGGTGCAGCCGGCGAGTTTTTGCTTCAGGGCCTGGGGCAGGTCGTCATAGGCGGCGCCCATGTCGGCAAACAGGGTATTGCCCAGGGGCTTGCCGTCCCGTCGGGGAATCTGCACCGCATACAGCACATTCGAAAAGCCGACCGTCTGGTTGTAAGACATGTCGGTATGCCAGTCCTGCCCTGCATCGCCCAGCCCGATCGGCTTTCCGTCACGCAGGATGTTCGACAGGATGCTGACCTCGGGCACGCCCGGCTCATACGGGCCGCTGCCCGACAGGCCGATCTGAAGGCCGCCGAATCGGGATGAAAAATCCCGCAATTGTTCTGCCGTGAGGGTCTGCGCAGGAAAGCGCAGCAGCGCATGCCGGGCCAGGCCCTCGAACACCTCGGCAAAGTCGGTATCGCTCAATGGCCGGGAAAGATCGACCCCCTGAACGGTGGCCCCCATGCTCAGGCCACTTGGAATGAAAGTGATGGACATGTCCTGGTCTCGCTTTACTCGGGCTGGATGCCGGCCGATTCGATCACGGCCTTCCAGCGCAGCAGGTCCTGCACGATGTACTGCGAGAACTCTGCAGGGTTGTTGACGATGAGGCTGGAGCCCGAGGACACCAGCTGCTCACGCAGTCGCCCTGCGTCGCCCGACTTCTTGACCGCATCAAAGAGCTTGTTGACCACGGCCGCAGGGGTGCCTGCAGGGGCCAGGAGCCCCAGCCAGGAATGCGCATTCTCGAAGCCCTCGAGCCCCTGTTCCTTCATGGTCGGAATGTTGGGATAGGCGGGGCTGCGTTGCGCGCTGGTGATGGCGAGCGGGCGTACCTTGCCGGAGTCCAGCAGTGACTTGATGCCGCTGGTGGGATAGAACATGAAGGTGATCTGGCCGCCCATCAGATCGCTCGCCGCCGGGCCGTTGCCCTTGAAGGGCACATGCAGAAACTGTGCGCCTGATTGCTTTTTGAGCAGCTCGCCCGCCAGATGCGCGGAGCCGCCATGGCCCGCCGAACCAAAGGTGATGCGGCTGTCCTTGGCCTTGCCTGCAGCCACGAGCTCCTGCATGGATTTGAAAGGCTGGACCGTGCCCACGATCAGGATGGAGGGGCTGGACGACACCAGTGAAATCGGTGCGAAGTCCTTGGACGGGTCGTAGCCCGGGGCCTTGAGCAAATGCGGATTGACCGTGTGATTGAGCGAGGTAAAGAGCAGGGTATAGCCGTCGGCGGGCGCCTTGGCCACATAGCGCGTGGCGATCACGCCATTGGCTCCCGGACGGTTCTCCACAATGACCGGCTGGCCCAGCACCTTGCTCATGTCCTCGGCCATGATCCGGCCTGCGACATCGGTGGGGCCGCCGGCGGCAAAGGGGATCACGATGCGCACGGGCTTGTCCGGAAAGTCGGTCGTCTGTGCTGAAGTGGGGCTCGCCAGGCCGGCCAGTCCGAGGCCCAGCGCGCCGGCCATGGCCAGGCCCAGGGTGTTGATGAGGTTCTGGCGTTTGGCGCGCGCGATGACGACGCGATGACTGGCGCTCGCCAGTGCGACTCGGTGCTTCATGAACATGTCCCCTTTTGAATGAATTCGGTGCGGCCAAGGCGCCACCCGGTGCAATACCGGTGCTGTCTGTGCTCTTGATCGAATGAAGGCGAAGATATCACCGTCTTTCACTTGGAAAGTCCGGTGCGTTGGTCTCGCGGTGTCTAGACCCTACTGAGGGTGGTCAGGGCTCTCCTTGCCCCGGATCACGCCCTGTTTGAGCAACTGCTCCATCGCCTCGGCGCTGTAGCCAAGGGAGGCAAGGATGGATTGGGTATCGGCCCCGAGCGCCGGGGGGCCACTGCGCAGGGGAAGCCGCGCCTCGTTCAGCGTGAGCGGCAGCAGCGGCACCTGGGTTGAAACCGCATGGCCGGCGCAACTCGCATCGGCCGGCACTTCCACCGAGGCCAGACCCCCTGAGGCCTGCAGATGGGGGTCTTCGAAAAGCTCCTGCGGGCGTGTGATGGGCGCGTAGGGCAGACCGATGCGCTCAAAGCGCGAGGCCAGCTCGACCTTGGTGTGGGCGCCAAAGCGTTCCCGCAGCACAGGCAGGAGCCAGGGCCGCTCCTGAGCGCGCGCATTGTTACTCGCCAGGCGCGTATCCGAAGCCAAATCCGGCCACCGAAATTCCTGGCAGAGCAGCGCCCACTGGGTATCGCTCACTGCAGCCAGAAAAATCTGCTCGCCGTCTTTGGTGTCGAAAACGTCGTAGACCGACCAGGCGCTGATGCGGGCTGGCATCGGGGCTGCGGGCTGCCCGGTGACCGCGTACTGCATCATGTGCTGAGCTACGAGAAACACATTGTTCTCGAAGAGCGCGCTTCGAACCGTGCTGCCATTGCCGGTACGTCCGCGCTGCATCAGGGCCGCCATCACGCCGATGGCCCCGAACATGCCGCCCATGATGTCGTTGACCGAGGTGCCTGCACGCAAGGGCCGCCCAGGCGGGCCTGTCATGTAGGCCAGGCCGCCCATCATCTGCACCACTTCATCCAGGGCGGTGCGCTCCTCATAAGGGCCCGGCAAAAACCCCTTGTGGGACACACAGATCAACTGGGGATAACGCTCGCGTAGCGCCTGCGGGCTGAGCCCGAGACGGGCCATGGCCTCGGTCTTGAAGTTCTCGCTGAAGACATCCGCACTGGCCAGCAGCCGGTGCAGGGCCTCCAGCCCCTCGGGCTGCTTGAGGTCGATGGCCAGGCTGCGTTTATTGCGATTGAACATCGCATAAAAGCCAGCACCAGAGCCTCGCAGACGCCGGGTGTTGTCCCCTTCGAGCGGTTCCACCTTGATGACTTCAGCGCCCAGGTCCGCCAGGATCATGCCGCAGGTCGGGCCCATGACCATGTGGGTGAGTTCAACGACGCGGATACCGGCAAGGGGCAGGTCAGAGGCATTCATGTGGCCAAGCGTAGCACTGGCACAGCGCCTGGCACTGACGTTGAATTTCCGTCGAATTTCGGTTAAACCAGACTGATCTATGAAGACCGAGCGCGCGATCAAGATCACCAACCTGCTGCAAGGGCGGCGGGTGACGCCCAAGCATGTCTTGCTCGAGGAGTTGCAGGTGTCGTGGCCGACGCTCAAGAGGGATCTGGCCTATCTGCGTGACCGCATGAACTGCCCGGTGGAGTTCGATCGGGAGCTCAACGGTTATCGGCTGCGCAAGACCCCCGACCAGACCATGCACACCCTGCCCGGGCTGTGGTTCACCGAGAGCGAGCTCTATGGCCTGCTGATGTCGCATCAGCTGCTGTCCGAGCTCGACACGGGGGGCACACTCAGTGCCCGCATTCAGCCGGTCATGGAGCGCATCCAGAACATCCTGGGCACCGACGAAGCCACGTCGCGCGAGCTGATCGGTCGGGTCCGCATCATCAGCGCGCACCGACGTCCGGTGAAGACGGCCTCCTTCGAGCTGATCGGTGAGGCTCTGGTGACCCGCCGCAGGGTGCGCATGACCTACCGTACCCGGGCACGCAATGCCAGCACCGAGCGCGATGTCTCGCCGCAACGCCTCGTGCACCATCGCAACACCTGGTACTTCGATGCCTGGTGCCACAAGTCTGACTCTCTGCGCCGCTTTGCCATTGATGCCATCGAACGCGCCACCTTGCTGCAGGATGAAGCTCGGGTGGTGTCGGTGCAGGAGGTCTCTCAAGCCATGGATGGCGGCTACGGCATTTATGCGGGGGCGCCCTCGTATTGGGCGCGTCTGCGCTTTACGGCCCAGGCAGCGCAGTGGGTCAGCCAGGAAGAATGGCATCCTGGGCAGGAGGGCGCCTGGCAAACCGATGGCAGTTTCATTCTGAAGGTGCCGGTGGCACATGACACCGAATTCATCATGGATGTGCTGCGCCACGGCGACCAGGTGCAGGTGCTCGAACCCGAATCGCTGCGCCTGGCCGTGATCGAGCGTTTGCAAAAGGCACTTAGAAAGCAGCGCATCCGGCCGGCCTCAGCCAGAAGCAACACCGCGGCCCCGCACGATGACTCTGGTTCCCCCTAGTGCCACGCCTTGCGCCAGGCACGCGCACACAAGAAAAAATAAGGAACTCCTCCAATGATGCTGAACCGATTCTTCAATCCCTCCCGTGTCTTGGGTCATTCAGACTTCGGTAGCTGCTCCCGGCCCGAAATGTCTGTTCGGTCTTTGCTGCGAACGATGCTGGGCCTCGTGCTCGGGACTGGATTCGTGCTGCAGCTGCCGATGGTGCATGCGGCCAGTTTTGACTGTGCCAAGGCGCGTTCACCGCTCGAAAAGCTGATTTGCAGCCAGCCCGAACTGGATGCCGCCGATACCCGCATGGGCGAGGCCTTTCGCAAAGCCAATGCCGCTGTGCCGCTCAAGGGGTTTGTGGGTCTGACCCAGCGGGTGTTTCTGCTCGAGTACCGTGGCTGTGCCTTTTCTGCGCCCAACCGCCCGCTACCCACGGCTCAGGCCGTACGCCAGTGTGCGGTACTGGCCAACAAGCGGGCCGACGAACTCGACGCCGCCGCCGGGGCGCAGTTCTACTCCCAGGTCGACAAGAGCAAGGCCTTTACGCAAGACGATCTGGCCATCCTGATTCTGCCTGGCCCCGGTCTGCAGCGCATCCAGCTGTGGGGCAACTGGATGCCCGACGCCAATGATCCCAAGCCTTTCCCGCAGGGCGTGCTGTGCGACCTTCAGGGCAGCCTGACGCCGGCCAAGGGGGGATTCAAGGCCGACTTTGATGAAGAGGTGCTGCTGCAGGTCAGCCCGCAATCCGTGAAGATCGGCGGGCATCTGATGTGCACGCCCCGCAATGGCGTGGCCGAGGGCGTGTATCCGCGGGTACGTTGACCCACACGTCCTCGACCTGGGGTGTCAGCGCTCGAGGGCCTGAT
>JBEELY010000271.1:0-4940 GCA_041167925.1 Pseudomonadota bacterium
AGCGCATTGCGTTTGGCAAGGCTCTGATCGATCTTCCGCTGATGCGACGCCAACTGGCCAAGATGAGCATGCGCACCGAGCAGGCCCGTAGCATGGTGTTCCAGACGGCGCGGGCGCTTGAGCGCGCCGATCAGGGCGATCGCGAGGCTGCACGACTGGCCCGCATCCTCACGCCGCTCATCAAGTTCCGGGCCTGCCGGGATGCCCGCGGCGTGACCGGTGATGCCATGGAGGTCCGCGGCGGCTGCGGCTATATCGAGGAGTGGTCTGATGCCAGGCTATTGAGGGACTCGCACCTCGGCTCGATCTGGGAGGGCACCAGCAATATCGTGGCCCTGGATGTGTTGCGGGCGATCGAGCGCGACGATGCCCTGCCTGCCTTGCGTGCGCATGTCGATCACCTGCTCGCTGAGGCAGGCCCTGCGAAGGCCGAATGGGCGTCTCTCGAGGCGAGCTGTATCGACAAGGCCTTTGCGCTGGCCAAGGCGGCAGCCGGCCAGGGCTCGGCCGACCTTGCACGTCAGGTGGGCACCGCGCTCTATAACGTGACCACCCTGGCGGCCTTGCGCTGGGAGGCCCGCAAGGCGGGTCTGCCGGCACGCGAGGCCATCGCCACCCAGGTGCTGGTGCATCGGCTTGCGCCGCGCGATCCGCTGAAGGCGGCCGCACTGGGGGACGAGGCACTGACGCTCTGAATGGTGCTGCGATGCAGGAATTCCGACAGTGTTGAATTCCAACAGTGTCGGAATTCAAAGGGACCGGGTCAGGCCTAGCTACTGCGTTTGCACGATCTCGTCGGTGATGCGCCAGGCACCGTCCAGCCAGTCCAGGATTTCCCGGGCCGCTGTCCGGGCCTGGTCCGATGCACCCGCATGGGTTGTCCAGGCCTGATAGCGCGCTCTCAGGACAAGGTCCTGACCCTGCGCGATCAGGGCATCCAGGCCGGTATCCTGCAGTGCGATCAGATCGGCCACCAGCGCCTGCGCCATGTCCGGCCCGAGGATCTGCGCCGCCGCCCGGTTCAGCGCCTGGCCATAGGCATAGCCTTGCGGCCCAAGCGAATAGGCTTGCAGCAGGGTCAGCGCAGGAATGCAACCCAGCATCGGTTGTGACATCGGATTGATGGCATGGGCCCCGATCAGCGGCGCAATCGATGCCGGCCGCCCGGTAAACGCCCGCAGATGCAGGCGCTGCGACATGCGCTGGCCATCGTTGACCGGATAGTTGTCCCAGAGCACCGGAGGTCTGCGCATCTGGCAGGCCACACGATCGAGGTGAGCCGGGTCGATCGCCCGCGCACAGACCTCCTCGCCAGTCCAGAACAGGCCGATGGCGGGATCGAGGCCGCGCCCCAGCGCCTCAAGGTAGCCCTCGGGCCGTGGACCGAAGACACGGTCCAGAATCGGATCATCGCTGTAGTAGCTCGGACAGACCCAGAGCTGCGCAGCGCGGGTGTGCTTCGCCACAAAATCCGTGATGCGGATCTGCCGCGCGGCCAGCCCAGGATCGTCGCCCCGGATGTCATCGAAGAGCAGCGCCAGCAGATCGATCCCTACCGCGTCGTCGAGCAGGCGCAGCCGCTCGGCCAGCAAGCACCAGTCCGCGTGGCCTGCCGCATCATTGAACTCGTGTGGCGACAGTCCGAGACCAAAGCGCAGGCCACAGGCCCGGGCATGTCGCGCGCCCTCGATCCAGTGCTGCAGCTCGGCCGCAGGCACCGGCTCGCGCCAGCCCTTGCGCAGGGCCCGTGCGGCCTTGGGCGCATGGATGAAAAATTGGTAGCCCTGAGGGGCGAGCAGGGACATGACACGAGCCCGGGCGGTCCAGTCCCAGGCTCTGCCGTAATAGCCTTCAATGATGCCCAGCGGCGGTGTACTCATGGCCCCATGATGCCAGCCCCGGGTCCTGATCCATCGCCATGAGGCTTGCCCGGCCGCACTGCGCGGGCGTGTGCGGTGGACGCGGGATCAGTGCAGCCGGAACACCGCTACGGTTTGCACCAGTTGCTCGGTCTGGGCCTTGAGGCTCTCGGCCGCAGCAGCACTTTGCTCGACCAGCGAGGCGTTTTGCTGCGTGACGCCATCGAGCTGCGTGATGGCGTCGCTCACCTGATTGATGCCGGTGCTCTGCTCCACGCTGGCCGAGTTGATCTCGCCGATCAGATCATTGACGCGGGCCACATGCGAGACGATCTCGCGCATGGACTGTCCCGCCTGATTCACCAGGCTAGAGCCGTTCTCGACCTTGCCGGTGCTGTCGGTAATCAGCGCCTTGATCTCATGGGCGGCCTGTGCCGAGCGCTGCGCCAGGCTGCGCACCTCCGAGGCCACCACCGCGAATCCGCGGCCCTGCTCGCCCGCCCGCGCTGCTTCAACCGCGGCGTTGAGCGCCAGGATGTTGGTCTGGAACGCAATGCCGTCGATCACGCCAATGATGTCGCCGATCTTGCGTGAGGACTCGGTGATGTCGGCCATGGTGGAAACCACCTGGTCGACCACACGTCCGCCTTCGCTGGCTGCCGCCGAGGCGCCTGCCGCGATCTGGCTGGCCTGGCGGGCCGACTCCACATTCTGCTTGACGGCCGCGGTGAGCTCTTCCATGGAAGCTGCGGTTTCTTCCAGATTGGCCGCCTGGGTCTCGGTACGCTGACTCAGGTCTGCATTGCCCAGCGCAATCTCGGCGGAGCCTGAAGCGATGGAATCAGCGCTGGTGCGGACCTGATTGACGATGGTCTGCAGGTTGGCACTCATATGGCTCAGGGCGGTCATCAACTGCCCGATCTCGTCGCGGCTGTCCGAGCGGATCGACTGACTGAGATCACCCTCGGCGACTTTCTCGGCCAGGGCCACTGCCTGATTCACCGGTTGAACAATGGAGCGGGTGATGATCCAGGCCATTACGGCGCCCACGCTCACCGCGAGCAGCGTGAGCACCAGCACGGCAATCCAGGTCTGCTGATAAGTGCTCTGAGACAAGGCGTAGGTCTCGTCAGCGCCCTTGATCTGGAAGGCGAAACTGGTGCCCAAGGCCTGCGTGAGCTCGTCAAAGGCTTTCCTGGACAAGGTGTCATACATCTCGAGAGGACCGGTCTTGTCGGTGTTGGCACGCGAGTCCTGAAGCACCTTGCCCAGGGCCGAGTAATAGCCTGTCTGCGCCTCACGGATGGCCTGGGCGATGGCTTCCTCCTCGCCTGGCACCACGGTGGACTCATAGGCCTTCCAGGCCGTCTCAGCGGTGATCTTCCAGACCTGGATGGTGCTATCTAGCGAAGCCATCACCGCAGGATCGGTTGTGATCACATGCTCGGATTCAGCACGTCGAATGTTGCCCATCGAGAATCGATAATCGGACAGCGCGCGCGTCGCTACGATCCAGTTGGTGGCCATCTCGCTGGTTGCTTCGTGCACCTTTGCGGTCCGTGAGACGGCAAAACCACCCACAATAAGATTGAAGATCAGCAGGGCGGCAAAGGCCAGCACCAGACGAGGGCCAATACGCAGACGGGTCAGGAAGGTCACGGCAGGAACTCCGGGTTCGGGCGCCCGCTCGGGACGCGGACATTCTTGGGTGCACTGTGTTGCAGGGCGCACCTTTAATCGACGACTTTGTGTCTTAACCGTGACACAAAGTCGCTCTGAGCCAGAGGCCGAAACAACGAACGGCAGATTCCAGACGCCTTGCGGCAGGGCTGGCTGCAGCCAGGCGGCCAGCCGGCTTGAGCGGCGTGTACAGCCGCTGAGGGTCCTGCCCTCTAAGTGCCCGCGTCCTTGCGCGCCGCGGCCCGCTCCAGGGCTTCGCGCCGGGCGATCCAGACGGTAGACGCCACGATAACCGAGCCGCCCACCAGGGTGAAGGCGGTAGGCAGATCACTGAAGAGCACAAAGCCGAAGAGCGCCGACCAGATCAGGTCCAGGAAGCGCATGGGCTGGGTGGCCGAGATGTCGGCCAGACTGAAGGCCCGGGTCATGCACCAATGCGCCGCACTGCCCAGCAAACCGCAGACCAGAAACACACCCCACTGCACGCCGCTCGGCGTGCTCCAGAAGGGCAGAGCCAGAGGCAGGGCAATGGCCGTCACGGTGATGTTCTGCCACATCACGATCACCGAAGGTGAATCCTGACGTGTGAGGGACTTGGTGATGAGGAAAGACGCGGCAAAGAGCGGCGAAGAGGCCAGCATGACCAGGGTCCAGATGCCGGCCACGCCACCCTGATCACCTACCGGGCCGCCCGACAGATGCGGCCAGACCACGATGATCACACCCGCAAAACCCAGCAGGGCAGCCAGCCAGCGCGCGCCTGTGACCTTCTCGCGCAGAAAGATCGCCGCACCCAACAGGGTGAAGATGGGCGAGGTGAAGAGGATGGCCGTCATGTCGGCCAGCGGCACATGGGGTAGCGCAATGAAGAACAGCGACAGCGCCGAAATATGCACGGCACCCCGCCACCACTGGCCGCGCATATTGGCAGGCCGATAGGCCGCTACACCGTCGCGCATCAACAGCGGCAACATGACTGCAAGTCCGAAGAGATAACGCAGAAACTGGGCCTGCAGGGAGTTCATTTCCAGGGTCATGAGGCGCATCAGCGCGTTCATGGAGACCAGCAGAAACCCACCCAGCGCCATCCAGGCCATGGCTTTGGGGATCACTGAAGCGCGGGGGGCAGCGGCTGCGCTCACGCCAGTCTCTTTTGATGGAATGTGGACAACCATGGTAACCCACGCTGCTGCGATACTTGCGCACCCGAGTCGCCACGGCCAACAGTCCGTGAAATGACGCCGACCTTCACTGCAGGAGACCCGATCATGAAACCACTTGAGGGCATTCGCATCCTCGACCTCTCGGCCGTCATCTCCGGCCCCTTCAGCACCGCACTGCTTGCTGACCAGGGTGCCGAGGTCATCAAGGTGGAGACGCCCGGGGGCGACCTGGCCCGCC
>JBEELY010000324.1:0-3763 GCA_041167925.1 Pseudomonadota bacterium
CATCAAGGCTGGTGCCCCGGTAGCCGCGCTCGTAAAACAGGCGCTGGGCCTCTTCGATGATGCGTTCGCGCTTGAAGCTGCGCAGCTCGTCACGCAGGGTCATGAACGGACTCCCTGAAGCACGTCGCGGGCCTGCTGGGCCAGCACAAAACGCTGGATCTTGCCGGTGGAGGTACGCGGAAAATCGGGCACGAAGCGCAGGTGCCGAGGCACCTTGTAGTCGGCCATGGCCGCGCGGCAGGCGGCCACCAAGGCATCGGGGGACAGCGACTCGCCCTCGTGCAGCTGTACCCAGGCAAAACCGACTTCGCCAAGACGTCGGTCGGGCACGCCCACCACCACCGCCTGCTTGACCTGCGGTTGGGACTGCAACATGCGCTCGATTTCAGCAGGATAGGCATTGGAGCCCCCCACAATAAACATTTCCTTGAGCCGGCCGGTGATCTTCAGATAGCCCTGGGCATCGAATTCGCCCAGGTCACCGGTACGAAACCAGCCCTCGGGCGTGATGGCCTCAGAAGTGGCCTGCGGATTGCGGTAGTAGCCCTGCATCACGAGATGCCCTCGTACCCGCACTTCGCCGGTCTGCCCTGCCGGCAGAGGCTGGCCGCTGGCCGGATCGACTACGGCCACTTCAAACTCGCCGATCGGCCTGCCCTTGTTCTCGCACAGAACCTCGAGCGGCGCATCATGCTCACTGAAGACCGTCGCTGCGGTCGTCTCGGTCATGCCATAGACCGCCTGCAGCGACGCGAGCCCCAGCTCCTGCCGGGCCGCCATGGCTACATCCGGTGTGACCGGCGCACCGCCAATCCAGGCCGAGCGCAGACTCGAGACATCGCGCGGCTGACGTCGGATGGCATCGAGGCAGTCGATGAAATGGGTTGGAATGCCGCCGAAAATGCTCACCCGCTCGCGCTCGATGATGGTCAGGGCTTCGTCGGGGTTCCACTGCGGCATGGTCACCAGGGTGCAGCCCAGCATCACGCAGGGAATCACCTGCGTAAAAGCACCCGCCACATGGTAGAAGGGCATGTGGCCAAGGATGACATCCTCGGCGCCGATACGCATCACGCGCGCCACATTGGCCACGTTGCGCACAATCGCATGACCGTGCACGGCGCCCTTCGGATGCCCGGTGGTGCCCGAGGTATAGACGATGATCACAGGATCGCTTGCCTGCACTTCAGGCAGCACCTGACCAGCTGCAAGCCGCCGGGCCCCCTCGGCCACCAGGACCTCCAGCGAAGTCGTGCCCGGGGTCGGTGCTTGCCGAACCTTTCCTTGCGGCGCATGCGCATCTGACGCCTGAGTCGGCAAGGCCTGGGCCTGCGAAACCTGCGTCGTACTCCAGATCACCACCGCGCGCAGGGCGGGCAGTCGGGCCGCCTGCAGTGCACCCGGCGTGCTCTGCGCCAGTTCAGGCGCAAGCCCCCGGATCATGTCCAGATAATCGATATCCCAGTACCGGTCCATGGCCACCAGCACGCGGGCCTGGCTCTGCTCCAGGATGTAGGCCACCTCTTCAGCCTTGAAGCGGGTATTGACCGGCACCAGGATGGCCCCCACACGCGCACAGGCCATCCAGCACGCCACCCACTGCGGGCTGTTGGTGAGCCAGACGGCGACCGGGTCGCCGCGTACCACGCCGAGCGCAGCCAGGCCATGGGCCAGCGCATCGGCCTGATGGTCGAGTTCAGCAAAAGTCCAGCGCTCGCCCATGCCGCTGACGGCCAGACGCTGCGGACAGCGCTGCGCGGTCTGGCGCAGGGCCTGTCCGATGGTGATGTCACACCAGTCCATCGACCGGTCTCCTCATCTGTCGTTCTGTGTTCTGTTCTGGAGTGTCTTGATCGACCCCCGGGCACAGGAGCATCCAGGCCCTGACTCCAGAGCCGGATTGTGCACCGATTCAAGGCCTCGACAGCCTCTGGGGCCTTCATCCTTGGAAGATCCGGTCTGTCATGGCTCTGACGCATGAACGCTCGAGCACTTCGACCTGGGGACGGAGTCTGACGGTTGCCTGACGCATGGGTCCGGACTTATACTGGTCAGTAGCAATTCATCTGATACAGCACTGGGGAGTGCTCATCGGTATGAGTTGCTCCACCTGCAACGCCCGCAGAGGCGCTCGGGAAAGGCATCAGGTCAGGGGGGAATGACCCGCGCAAGTTCGCTGCTTGTGCGCACCATGGGGCACGACGGAGGGATGACCGGCGAACCCGAATTCGGTGAAGTGCGTGTGCCAGGACCCCGGCGCCGGTGATCCGGTGCCGGGGGGCCTCACCGGTCAGCGCGGCAGCTCGCTCGATCCCATCAGCCAGGCATCGACCGAGCGTGCGGCCTGGCGGCCTTCACGAATCGCCCAGACCACCAGCGACTGCCCACGGCGCATGTCGCCTGCGGCAAAGACTTTGTCGCGGTTCGTGCGATAACTGCCCTCGCCTTCGGTAGCGGCACGCGCATTGCCACGCGCATCACGCTCGACACCAAAGGCCTCGAGCACGCCGGTCACCGGCGACACAAAGCCCATTGCGAAAAAGACCAGGTCGGCAGGCACTTCCTGCTCGCTGCCCGGTACTTCGCTCATACGCATCTGACCGGTGGCCTCGTCCTTGACCCACTCGACGCGGGCCGTGACCAGGGCACGCAGGCGGCCATTGCCATCGCCACGGAATTCCTTGGTGGTAATGGACCAGTCGCGCTCACAGCCTTCCTCGTGCGAGGAGGAGGTGCGCAGCTTGCTGGGCCAGTAGGGCCAGGACAGCGGCTTGTATTCCTGCTCGGGCGGCTGGGGCATGAGTTCGTACTGCGTGACGCTGGCGGCGCCCTGACGGTTGCTGGTGCCCACGCAATCGCTGCCGGTATCGCCGCCACCAATCACGATGACATTCTTGCCAGTGGCAAGAATTTGGGCATCGACCGAATCGCCGGCCACGGTGCGGTTCTGCTGGGGCAGAAACTCCATGGCGAAGTGCACGCCTTTCAGGTCCCGCCCGGGCACCGGCAGATCGCGGGGCTGCTCGGCACCGCCCGTGAGCAGGACTGCATCGAACTGGGCCATCAGAGCGTCAGGATCGATGGTCTCGCGGGCCAGATTGTTGACACCTGCGCCGACCGCCCCGCGGCCGACATACACGCCAGTGCGAAACACCACGCCCTCGGCTTGCATCTGCTCGACCCGCCGATCGATGTGCGACTTCTCCATCTTGAAGTCGGGAATGCCATAGCGCAGCAGGCCGCCGATCCGGTCGTTCTTTTCGAACACGGTCACGTCGTGGCCGACCCGTGCGAGTTGCTGTGCAGCAGCCAGTCCAGCCGGGCCGGAGCCCACCACGGCCACCGACTTGCCAGTGCGCGTGCGCGCCGGTTGTGGCACCACCCAGCCCTGCGCCCAGCCCTTGTCGATGATGGCGTGTTCGATCGACTTGATGCCCACCGCATCGCTGTTGATGTTGAGCGTGCAGGCGGCCTCGCAGGGTGCGGGGCAAATGCGTCCGGTGAACTCGGGGAAGTTGTTGGTCGAGTGCAGCACCTCGAGGGCACGCTGCCAGTCCTGGCGGAAGACCAGATCGTTCCAGTCGGGGATGATGTTGTTGACCGGGCAGCCGTTCTGGCAGAACGGAATGCCGCAGTCCATGCAACGGGCGCCTTGCTGCGCTGCCTGAGCATCATCCAGATGCAGCACGAATTCGCGATAGTGACGAAGGCGCTGATCGGCGGGTTCGCTGGCCTCGGCCAGACGCTGGTACTCGAGAAATCC
>JBEELY010000428.1:0-3085 GCA_041167925.1 Pseudomonadota bacterium
ATGTGGCCCTGCGCCGCTTCAAGCGCACCATCGAGAAGACCGGCTTGCTCACGGAGCTGCGTGCGCGCGAGTTCTACGAAAAGCCTACGGCCGAGCGCAAACGCAAGAAGGCAGCCGCCGTCAAGCGCCATTACAAGCGCATTCGCGGCCAGATGCTTCCCAAGAAGCTGTACTGATCCTCGCTCGCTTCACCCCGCCGCACGCCCGGATTGCCGGCCGTGCGGCGTTAGTGTTTCTATTTTGACTAGTGTCATGACAGCCCTCTCCCTCAAGCAGCGCATTACCGACGACATGAAGGCGGCCATGAAGGCCCGCGAGACGGCGCGTCTGGGCGCTATCCGCATGCTGCTCGCTGCCGTCAAGCAGCGCGAGGTCGATGAGCGGATCGAACTGGACGATGCCCAGATCACGGCCGTGGTCGACAAGCTCATCAAGCAACGCCGCGATGCCATCAGCCAGTTCGAGCAGGCGGGTCGTATGGACCTGGTCGAAATCGAGCGATCTGAACTGCAGGTGCTGAGTGCTTACATGCCGCAGCAGGCCTCAGAGCAAGAAATCACCGACCTGATCACCCAGGCCCTGGACAGCGCTCAGGCCGCGGGCCCGCAGGACATGGGCAAGGTGATGGCCTGGCTCAAGCCCCGGCTGGCTGGAAGGGCCGATCTTTCAGCGATTTCAACGCGGGTTGGCGGCCTGTTGCGAGAGCGCGCCGCCCGCTGAGGATGCGCCGCACCGTGGGCGCTCCGCGCTGCGGACGCCTTGCGGTCTGTCCTGCTGAACGTGGGGCGGTTAAAGTCCGGTCGTGATTCCACAGTCATTCATCCAGGAGCTTCTGGCCCGCGTCGACATCGTCGAAGTGGTCGGACGGCACGTCAAGCTGCGCAAGGCGGGTGCCAACTGGCTCGGGTTGTGCCCCTTTCATGGCGAAAAATCGCCTTCCTTTACTGTGTCGGCGACCAAGCAGTTCTACCACTGCTTCGGCTGCGGCGCCCATGGTTCGGCCGTTGGCTTCCTGATGGAGCAGGCGGGTCTGGGCTATGTGGATGCCATCCATGATCTGGCGCGTACGGTCGGCCTGCAGGTGCCTAGCGCGGGTCCTGGCGAGGAGACTGCTCGACAGACCCCGGGGGTACTTGAAGTCCTCGAGACCGCAACCCGCTTTTACAAGGCCCGCTTGAAAGACGCGTCCCGCGCGGTTGATTATCTCAAGGGGCGTGGGCTCTCAGGCGCCACCGCGGCCCGGTATGGCATTGGCTACGCGCCCGAGGGTTGGCGTGGATTGCAGGCTGCAGTTGGTGATTACTTCGCCAAAGAGCTACTGGAGGCGGGCCTCGTGATCGAGCCCGAACAGCAGGAAGAAGGCGCGCCAACCCGTCGCTACGACCGCTTCCGCGATCGGATCATGTTCCCCATCCGAAACCCCAGAGGGCAGGTCATCGGCTTTGGTGGTCGCGTGCTCGGATCCGGAGAGCCCAAATACCTCAACTCGCCCGAGACCGTGGTGTTCTCGAAGGGCCGGGAGCTCTACGGCCTGTTCGAGGGCCGCGATGCCATCCGGTCGGCCGATGCCGTGGTGGTGGTCGAGGGCTACATGGATGTGGTGATGTTGTCCCAACACGGCATTCACAACGCCGTGGCCACACTGGGCACGGCCACCACACCCCAGCACGTGGCCAAGCTGCTGCGACTGGTCGAGCGGGTGGTCTTTGCCTTTGATGGCGATGCGGCGGGGCGTCGTGCGGCCTGGCGGGCGCTTGAGTCCTGTCTGCCACAGCTGGCCGACACAAAGCGGATCGACTTTCTCTTTTTGCCGCCGGAACATGACCCGGACAGTTATGTGCGCGAGCATGGTGCGCTGGGCTGGGCGGCTGCGCTTGAGCGGGCGATTCCCCTGTCCGAATTTTTCCTCACCGAGCTGAGCGGTCAGGTCGATCTTGCAGCGCCCGAGGGACGCGCCCGTCTTCAGGCGCTCGCGCGCCCGCTGGTCCAGGCGATTCCGCCGATTGCTCTGCGCCTGCAGATCATGCAGGCGGTCGCAACGCGGGCGGGCATTGCGACTTCGGATTTCGCTGCTTTTGTGACGCAAGGCGAACCTGCAGTGGCCCAGCGCCAGGCAGGGTCTCGAGCGCCGGCGCAGGGCTTGCAGGGCCAGCGGAATCAGCGAGACGACCCGAACCCGCGCGATGCCCGGGGAGCGCCGGCGGGTGTGCGCTTTTCAGGATCGGGTGCGGTCAGTCAGCGCCCCGATCTGTTGCAGCGGATCCGGCTGCTCTTGACCCTTCACCCTGCGCTGGCGCGTGAAGACCTCGATGCCTCTTTTTTGCCGGAGCCGCTCGTTGCCTGGATCGTCTGGGTGTCCGGACTACCAGAAGGCACGCACTTTGCCGGTCTGATTGAGGCCTTGCGGGCAGAGCGTCCTCAGGAGGCGGATGCTTTGCAGTCCCTTGCCTTGAGGGATCGCGGTCTGATCGGCGATCTGGCGCCGTCGGATGCACTGAGCGAATTGCGTGATGCGCTGGCACAACTGCGTCTGCAGTCGGTCAGGGGTGAGATCGATCGGCTTGCCGCAGGCGGCCTGCCTGATGAGGAGTCAAGGGCGCGTTATGCCGAACTTCAGGGGCTCTTGCGTAGCGTGCGCAAGGACTGATTCGAAGCAGGAGAGGGCACAGGGATGTCCCGAGGCATATGGCCATCAGCCCTTGTCAGCATGGGCCTCGATGGAGCGGGTTCCTGATCTTGTTCCCAAGTTAACACTCGCTTTCTGTTACAATGGAAAGTTTCCCCCGTTGGGCAGATTTTCGGCCGGTGAGTGTTAGCGAGGCCGACCGTGGGGGCACGTTCAGATCGAGGTCCGTCTTGAGCACTGCGAAAAAAAGCCCGGCGAAACCCAGCGTAGCAAAGTCTGAAAAGGCCCTAGGGTCTGAAAAAGCCGAAGGGGCAAAACCTGCGGCAAGGCCTTCTGCAAAGGCAGTTGTAGCGGCAAAGCCTGGTGCGACCAAGGCGAGTGCAGCCAGAGCAAGCCTCAGCAAGGCAAACTCCAGCAAAGCAGGCACAAGCAAAGCAGGCACAAGCAAAGCAGGCACAA
>JBEELY010000069.1:0-2606 GCA_041167925.1 Pseudomonadota bacterium
GCCGATCAGGGCCGGGCCATTCAAATCATCAAACATCATGCATCCTCAAGTGCGCAGTCCACTGGCGTGGCTTGCAAGAGCGTGGTGAGCACAGCCGGCTCGAGTCCGACCAGAAAACCCCGGCGTCCGCCATTGATCCATAGACGGGGCAGCGCGAGCACACTACGCTCGACATAGACAGGCAGGCGCTTGCGCAAGCCGAAGGGCGAAGTGCCGCCCACCTGATAGCCGGTATGCCGCTGCGCCACCTCGGGCTCACAAGGCGTGATGGACTTACGGCCCGCTTGCCGCGCCAGATTCTTGGTCGAGACCTTGCAATCGCCATGCATCAGCACGATCAGGGGCCGGGCCGACTCATCTTGCATCACCAGGGTCTTGATGACCGCATGCTCGTCCAGACCAAGCTGGCGGGCGGACTCCGCTGTGCCGCCATGATCGACGTAGTCGTAGGGATGCGGGCTGAACACCACTTTGGCGGCGCGCAGCGCCGTGGTTGCGGGCGTTTCAGAGACATGTCGTGAGGCCATGGCGCGCCATGATACTCAGCCGCGCGGATGATGCCGGGCATGCAACAACTTGAGCCGCTCGCGGGCCACATGGGTGTAGATCTGGGTGGTGGAGATGTCGGCATGCCCGAGCAGCATCTGCACCACACGCAGGTCCGCCCCATGGTTGAGCAGGTGAGTGGCAAAGGCATGACGCAGGACATGCGGTGAAAGCGGCATCAGAATGCCAGCCCGCACGGCATGCTTTCGGATCAGGGTCCAGAACATCTGCCGGGTCATGGGCCCGCCGCGGGCCGTGACGAACAGGGCATCGCTGGTGGACCGATGCAAGAGCGCCACCCGGGCGGTCTGCACATAGCGCGCAATCCAGTCGCAGGCCACTGCACCCAAAGGCACCAACCGCTCCTTGCCGCCCTTGCCGAGCACACGGAGCACGCCATCGGCCAGCGAGACCGAAACGCCAGGAAGACCGACCAGCTCGGATACACGCAGGCCGGTGGCATAAAGGGTCTCGAGCATGGCCCGGTCGCGCAAGCCGAGGGTAGTGTCCACCCTGGGTGCTGCCAGCAGCGCCTCGACCTGGGCCTCGGAGAGCGTTTTGGGAAAACGCTGGGGCTGGCGGGCCGCGAGCAGGCGCTGGGTCGGATCGTCTGCACGCAAATGCTGACGCAGCAGCCAGCCAAAATAGCGTCGAAACACCGTCAGGCGCCGGTTGCTGCTGCTGGCCCGGGAGTCGGCATGACGGGCCGCGACATAGGCCTGAAGATCGGCCTCTGTCGCGCCCTCCAGGGCCGTGGCCCGCGCATCCAGCCAGTGGGCCAGCAGGGTGAGGTCACGCCGGTAGGCCGCCAGGGTATTGGCCGACAATCCGTCCTCGAGCCACAGCGCATCGCAAAAGCGTTGCACGGATGCGGGACAATCGGCGGGCTGACGGGTCGCGACCATGTGCCCGAGCATAGCGCCCGCGGCGCTGCTCTGGTGCAATGGGCACCCACCCTGGCAAGGAACCCCGGCCCGCCGCAATGCGCTTGCAGTGCCCCACAGAAAGTCTGCGTTGGATACCTTCCTGCTCCTGTTGCCCGAACTCGCCCTGATCGCTACCGGGGTGGTCCTGATGCGCGTGTTGCCCTTGGGCGAAGGCAGCTGGGCCGCCATCGAAAAGCTCATCTATCTGGTGCTGTTTCCGCCGCTGATCTTTCTGTCGATCGCCCGCCAGCCGCTGGATCAGCTGCAGGCAGGCCCCTATGCGCTGGGCGTCTTTTTGGTACTGCTGCTGGGCATCGTGCTCGGAGGAGTGGGCGGGCGCATCACAGGCACCCGTTCGCCACGCTTTGCGAGCGGCGTTCAGTGCGCCTTTCGCTTCAATGGCTACCTTGCCATCGCACTCTCGCAGCGTCTGGGCGGTGAGGCTGGTCTGGCGCTGTGCGGTGTGATGGTGGCCGTAGCGGTGCCCGTGGGCAACCTCGCAGCGGTAGCCTTTCTGGCCAAAGGCGCGGGCCACTCGGTCTGGCGTGAGGTGATCCGCAATCCACTGGTGATTGCGGCCGTGGCCGGTCTGCTGGCGAGCGCGGTCGGGCTGCCTCTGCCCGAGCCTGCGCAGGCCTATCTTTCGAGGCTGGGCGCCGCCTCGATCGGCCTGGGGCTGATTGCAGTGGGGGCCGGGCTGCGCATTTCGGACTCCAGGGGTGACGCAGGCTTTGCCCTGTGGGTGACCGCAGTCAAGCTGGTCGCGATGCCCGCATCGGTGCTACTGATCGCCCCGGCGCTTTCTTTGTCGCCTCTAGCCACGCAGATCCTGATGGTCTTTGCGGTGGTGCCCACTGCCAGCAGCGCCTACATCCTGGCGGCCCGCATGGGCGGAGACGGGCCTTACACGGCCAGGCTGATCACCACAACCACGCTGGCCGCCGCACTGGCCATTCCTTTATGGATCGGTCTGGTGCGTCAGATCACCGGCTGAACTTGCTGGGCTAAAACTCGCCGGGCGCTCTACACACCGCTCAGCGGGCATGCGCGTGCTGCTCCAGCGCCCAGCGCACATGCTGCGCAACGAGCGCATCAGGATCGTCGGCACGGCTGCGCAGGGCTGCAATCACTTCA
>JBEELY010000077.1:0-3762 GCA_041167925.1 Pseudomonadota bacterium
TGGAGTGGCGGATCACCTCCAGTCCGTCTGCATCCTTGTCGGTCACGATGGCCAGCGTTGCATCGGCGTCGATGCGATGCGAGGTGTCGACCAGCTCTCCGTCGACTTTGCCAGCGAGCGCGGCCTTGGCCAGGCCAGCGCCGATCGAGGCGGCGACCTCGGCCACGGTAAGCGGTGCGGGGTATTCGCGGACGGAGCCGTCCGGCAGGGAGATTCGGATCAAGTTGGGTTCCAGTCGACGTCGCAGCAGACGCAAAGGCCACGGCGCAGCAGGCTGGATGACCAACTCCCGAGAGGAACCATGGAAGCCGGGGAATCCTCCCGGCCCGCATGCATTCCGGGAATTGGTAGGCGCGATTGGACTCGAACCAACGACCCCCACCATGTCAAGGTGGTGCTCTAACCAGCTGAGCTACGCGCCTGCGAGCCGCACACTATACCTCAAGACGTGCTGGATCGAAAGCTGCGGGCCAGGAACAGCACGGGCAGCAGGCTTGCCAGAACGATCAGCAACGAAGGCAGTGCCGCCTGCGACAGGCGTTCATCAGAAGCAAACTGATACGACACCACAGCGAGCGTATCCATGTTGAAGGGGCGAAGCACCAGAGTTGCGGGCAGTTCCTTCAGGCAATCAACGAACACGAGCAGACTGGCCGTGGCCAGGCTCACCCGCAGCATGGGCCAGTGCACCCGCACCAGCACCTGCGCGGGCGTCGAGCCCAGGGAACGGGCACTTGCATCCATGGAGGGGCTGATGCGCTTGAGCGCAGCCTCGAGCCCCTGCTGCGCCACGGCAAAGAACCGGGCGCAGTAGGCATACACCACGGCCACCGCGCTGCCTCCGAGTGCAAGGCCCAACCACATGCCAGGACCACGATCCCAGGCCGCCATCACAGCGAGAAGACCTACGCCCATGACCACACCAGGGATGGCATAGCCAAATCCGGAGAGCCCTGCCGCAAAAGTGAGCCAACGCGCAGAAGACAGGCGCAGCGCATACGCCACCGCAAGCGCGCTCGGCACAGTGATCAGCACGGCCAGGCCCGACAACATGGCGGTATTGGAGAGCCATTGCGCGAGCCGCGGATCGACTCCGCCTCCATCCAGCCACCAGCTGCGCAGCAGCAAGACCGACGGCAGAACGAAACCCAGAATCACGGGAAGCATGCAGGCCAGGGGCGCGAGCAAGGCCGACAGGCCTCGCAGCCGCAAGCGGGGTGCCGGTCTCTGACCTCGGGCGTGAAAGGCCATCCGACCGCGCTGGCGACGCTCCAGTCTGACCAGCGCGATAACCACCAGCAAGAGCGCGAGCGCCAGTTGGGCCGCCGTCGCGCGGTCTCCCATCGACTGCCAGGCCCGGTAAATCCCGGCGCTGAAGGTATCCACGGCAAAAAAGCTGACGGTGCCGAAATCGGCCAGGGTTTCCATGGTGACCAGGGCAATGCCGGCAGCGATGGAAGGCCGTGCGACCGGCCAGGTCACCTGCCACCAGACCCGCAGCGGGGACAGTCCGAGCGATCGGGCCGCCTCGGCAATACCAGGATTGCGCTCTGCGAAGGCATTGCGCGCAAGCATGTAGACATAGGGATAGAGCGCAAGCGCAAGAAACATCGCGGCCCCGGGAAGCGAGCGCACCTGCGGAAACCAGTACTCACCGACCCCCCAGCCCGTCCAGGCACGCAGAGCTTCCTGCACCACGCCACTCGTATCCAGAGCATCGGTGTAGGCGTAAGCCATCACGAAGGCGGGCATCGCCAAAGGCAGGATCAGCGCCACTTCAAGCAGACGGCGACCAGGAAACTCCCACGCGGCGACCATCCAGGCAGCGCCCACACCCACCAGCAGTACCATCAGGACCACTGCGCCCACCAGTAGCGCCGAAGTCAAGGCATAGGTTGGCAGGACCGTATCCAGCAAATGTGACCAGGTGCCTCCGATGGCCTCGAGGTCGGGTGACGGGCTCTGGGCCGCCACGCCAAGTAGGGCCAGGACCGGCGCGATCACCACCAACGCAACCAGAGCAGCAAACAGCGCCAGGCCAGGCGGCCCTCCGGCGGTCAGACCCCCGCTTCTTAGAGGCTGCATGCGCGCTTGTGCCGCCGCTCGGGCGGAGGCCTCTGGAGGGTTGGGATTAAGATCGGCGCTCATTGGAAAAATCGGGCGGACCGGTCATCCCGATCAACGCCCTGCCCGACATTGTGCCTGCTGTGAGTGCCGAGACTTCTACTGCACCGGGTTTCGCCCCGGCCCCGTCCCCATCCTGCGCCCTGAGCGTGAGGAATCTTTGCGTTCGGCTGGAGGCGCCCACCGGCGCACGGGAGATCCTTCAGGGCCTGAGCTTTGAACTCGCCCCAGGCGAAATCGGCAGTCTGCTGGGGGCTTCAGGCTGCGGAAAAACCACGGCACTCAGGGCCATCGCCGGCTTTGTCCAGCCGTGGCAGGGCGAGATCCTGATTGCAGCCCGGACGGTCGCCAGCCCCGCGATCAGCATTGCGCCAGAACATCGGGGCGTGGGCGTGGTGTTTCAGGACTACGCCCTCTTCCCCCATCTCACCCTTGCCGGCAATGTGGCCTTCGGACTGAGGCAGGCCACCCCTGCGCAGCGCACGGCCCGCGTGGGGCAGTTGCTCGAGATGGTCGGACTCAGCGGCTCTGCGGATCGCTATCCGCATGAGTTATCGGGCGGACAACAACAACGCGTGGCACTGGCGCGCGCTTTGGCCCCCTCGCCTTCGGTTTTACTGCTTGATGAGCCCTTTTCAAGTCTTGATCCTGATTTGCGTGAACAGTTGGCGCTGGACTTGCGGGAGCTCCTGAAAAGTCAGGGCACGACGGCCCTCCTGGTGACCCATGATCAATACGAAGCCTTTGCCATGGCCGACTCGATTGGCGTGATGGAAGGCGGGCGTATCGCGCAGTGGGACGACGCCTGGCGTCTGTACCACCAGCCCGGTACACGCAGCGTGGCCGATTTTGTGGGCCTGGGTGTCTTCATGAACGGCCGGCTACAGGCCTCGGGCGACCAGCTGTCCATTGAATTCGAATTGGGCAGCCTGCCCATCCATGACCCTGCCGACGCCCATCAGGCCCGGGCCTGCGCTGATCCGCAGGGGCACTTGCAGGTGTTGCTGCGTCCCGACGATGTCGAGCATGACGATGAGAGTCCGGTTCAGGCACGCGTGCTTCGTCGGGCCTTTCGCGGCGCGCAATTCCTGTACACCCTCGAACTCGCCAGCGGGCAGCGGCTGTTGGCCCTGGTGCCCAGCCATCATGATCACCGGATCGGCGACCCGATCGGTATCCGGTTCACCGCCGAACACATCGTGACCTTTTCCAAACCTTGAACGAGCGGCGGAACCGGGCGCCCCTTCTCGCCATGATCCGGATCATGGTGTCTTGGACTGGGCCTTGACTCAGACCAGCAGCATTGCGCTCTGACGAGACAATTGCTCCTGCAAATCGGAGCCACGCAGGGAGACCGCACGCCTGTCTCCGGCCCGAACCATCAGAAAAACCGATCGGTCCGCATTGAACCAGGCCACCTTCATGCGACTGACCTGATCTCCCAGGTGCATCTGGATCCAATGACCTGGCTGGAGCGCAAAAACCTCCTTGCCGGTCACAGGCACCGGTCTGCCGGCCTCGGGGCAGTCATCAACACGAATCTCCCGCAGGATGCGTACCAGGGCATCGCCGGCCTTTGCGGGCGAACGCTGCATTCGTTTGATGTGCGCAATGAAAAGCGCGTCCATGAAAGGCTGG
>JBEELY010000114.1:0-4342 GCA_041167925.1 Pseudomonadota bacterium
TCGTCGATCGCCAACAGCACCCGACCCACACAGTGCGCATTGCCATGGTGGGCAAATACGTTGACCTCACCGAGTCCTACAAATCCCTGAGTGAAGCACTCATCCACGCCGGCATCCATACCGACAGCCGGGTGCAGATCGAGTACATCGATTCGGAGCAGATCGAGCGCGAAGGCAGCGCCGGCCTGGCTGGTTTCGATGCCATTCTGGTGCCGGGCGGCTTCGGGCGGCGAGGGGTCGAGGGCAAGATCGCGGCCATCCGCTACGCCCGCGAGCAGGGTGTGCCGTATCTGGGCATCTGTCTGGGCATGCAGCTGGCCGTCATTGAATATGCGCGCGATGTCTGCGGTTTGCAGGGTGCCAACAGCACCGAGTTCGATGCTGCCTCACCGCACCCGGTGGTGGGTCTGATCACCGAATGGATGGATCGTGAAGGCCGGCTTGAGCAGCGCGACGAGCAGTCTGATCTCGGGGGCACCATGCGGCTCGGCGCCCAGCGCTGCCCGATCCTGCCCGACACGCTCGCGCAACGCATTTATGGCGACTCGGTCAACGAGCGGCATCGCCATCGCTACGAAGTCAACAACGCCTATGTACCCCAACTCGAGGCCGCCGGACTCAAGGTCTCGGCGCGTACCCCGACTGAGGGGCTGACCGAAATCGCCGAGTTGCCTCAATTCGGCGCGCACGCCCATCCCTGGTTCGTCGGGGTTCAGTTCCATCCCGAATTCACCTCCACGCCGCGCGATGGCCATCCGCTCTTCATTTCTTATGTCCGCGCGGCCCTGGCCCATCGCGAGCATGTCGAGGGGCGGGGGCTACCGAATCAGGCATCAAGGACCGGAGACGCTGCATGAAGCTGTGTGGTCACGAGATCGGCCTGGATCGCCCTTTCTTTCTCATCGCCGGGCCTTGTGCCATCGAGTCGCTTGAGCTGGCCATCGAGACTGCAGGGCAACTCAAGGCCATCACGGCCCGGCTGGGCATTCCCTTCATCTACAAGTCTTCGTTCGACAAGGCCAACCGCAGCTCGGGCAAGTCCTTTCGAGGCCCGGGGCTGGATGAGGGTCTGCGCATTCTTGACGAGGTCCGGCGTCAGATTGGCGTGCCCGTGCTCACCGATGTGCACGATACCGAGCAGGCCGAACCGGTGGCGGCGGTGGTCGATGTACTGCAGACCCCTGCCTTTCTATGTCGCCAGACCGATTTCATCCGTGCGGTGGCTGCCACAGGCAAACCGGTCAACATCAAGAAGGGTCAGTTCCTCGCCCCGGCCGACATGAAGCATGTGGCCGATAAGGCCAGGCAGGCCGCCATCGAGGCAGGTCACTCTGGCGACACCATCATGGTGTGTGAACGCGGCGCTTCCTTCGGTTACAACAATCTGGTCTCTGACATGCGCAGCCTCGCGATCATGCGAGGCACCGGCAGTCCGGTGGTCTTCGATGCCACCCACTCGGTGCAGTTGCCGGGCGGGCTAGGCAGCGCATCGGGCGGGCAACGCGAGTTCGTTCCCGTACTTGCCCGTGCCGCAGTGGCTACCGGTATTTCGGGTCTGTTCATGGAGACCCATCCCGATCCTGCGCGCGCCCTGTCTGATGGTCCCAACGCCTGGCCCTTGCCGCGCATGGAGGGGCTGCTCGCCACGCTGTGCGAGCTTGATGCCCTGGTGAAACGTCATGGATTTCCTGAACAGGAGTGGCTGGTTTGAGCAATGCTTATGTCATCGCTGACGTGCGCGTCACCGACCCCGAGCAGTACAAGGGCTACATGGCCCTCACTCCGGCTGCAGTGGCTGCTGCAGGTGGCGAGTTCATCGTGCGGGGCGGCCGAAGTGAAACCCTTGAAGGGCACTGGGCGCCCACCCGCATGGTGGTGATCCGCTTTCCCAGCTACGACGCAGCCAAGGCCTTTTATGATTCGGAACTCTACCTGCAGGCCCGCCATGCGCGTGCCGGAGCCACCGAGTTCTTCAACATGATCGTGGTCGAAGGAGTCTGAATCCATGAGCACCATCGTCGACATCATTGGCCGTGAGGTCATTGACTCCCGAGGCAACCCCACCGTCGAATGCGATGTCCTGCTCGAGTCGGGCACGCTGGGTCGCGCTGCAGTCCCGTCGGGCGCATCCACCGGATCGCGTGAAGCCATCGAGCTGCGCGACGGCGATGCCTCCCGCTACGGCGGCAAGGGCGTGCTGCGCGCCGTCGAGAACATCAACACCGAGATTTCCGAAGCCATTCTGGGGCTCGACGCCTCCGAGCAGGCCTATCTCGACAAGACCCTGATCGACCTGGACGGCACCGACAACAAGGCCCGTCTGGGTGCCAATGCCACCCTCGCGGTTTCCATGGCTGTGGCCAAGGCCGCGGCAGAAGAATCCGGCCTGCCGCTTTACCGTTATTTTGGTGGTTCGGGCGCCATGTCCTTGCCGGTGCCCATGATGAATGTCATCAACGGCGGTGCGCATGCCAACAACAACCTGGATCTTCAGGAGTTCATGATCATCCCGATCGGCGCGCCGACCTTCCGCGAGGCGCTGCGCTATGGGGCTGAAACCTTCCAGGCCCTCAAGAAGATCCTGCATGACCGTGGCCTGAGTACGGCTGTGGGTGATGAAGGCGGCTTTGCGCCCAGCGTGGCCAATCACGAAGCGGCTATCCAGCTCATCCTTGAGGCCATCGAAAAGGCGGGTTATACCCCGGGCACCCAGATTGCGCTGGGCCTGGATTGCGCGGCCTCCGAGTTCTTCAAGGAAGGTCGCTACCACCTGCATGGCGAAGGCTTGTCGCTGTCTGCGCCAGAATTCAGCAACCTTCTGGCGACCTGGGCTGATCGCTATCCGATCATCTCGATCGAAGACGGTATGGCCGAAAATGACTGGGACGGCTGGCGCGTCATCACCGATCAACTTGGCGACAAGGTGCAACTGGTGGGGGACGACCTCTTCGTCACCAACACCCGCATCCTGCGTGAGGGGATCGAGGCGGGCATTGCCAACTCCATCCTGATCAAGATCAATCAGATTGGCACCCTCACCGAAACCTTCGCCGCCATCGAGCTCGCCAAGCGCAACAACTACACCGCGGTGGTGTCCCACCGTTCGGGCGAGACCGAAGACACCACGATCGCCGATATTGCCGTGGCCACCAACGCCCTGCAGATCAAAACCGGCTCCATGTCGCGTTCCGACCGGATCGCCAAATACAACCAGCTGCTGCGCATCGAGGAAGATCTCGGAGACGTGGCGCACTATCCAGGTCGCTCCGCCTTTTACAACCTGTACTGAAGTCCGGGTCTACCGCGATCATGCGCATCCTGACGCTGGCCATGGTGGCACTTCTTGTGCTCATCCAGTATCCCCTCTGGCTGGGCAAAGGGGGGTGGCTGCGCGTCTGGGATCTCGAGCATCAAGTCGCGCTTCAGCAGGGGGTGAACGAGCGGCTGCTTGAACGCAACCTGTCTCTTGAGGGCGAGGTCAAAGACCTGCGCGATGGCACTGGCGCGGTTGAAGAACGCGCCCGCTACGAGCTCGGCATGATGCGCTCGGATGAGATTTTCGTTCAGCTGCCCGACGCTGCACGAGTGGGGGCTGCGAACACGGGCAGCCATCCCCAGGCACGGAATCCGGAGTCGAGGGGCGATCAGCAGCTCGCTTCTTCTCGCTGATGGCTTGAGCCCGAGCACGCCTCTGTCAATGGCGCGTTTCAGTGCGTGACGGTGCGCTGCTCTGTTGGACGAAGAGTGCTGCACAGTCCACCGCATCAAAGGCCCAGTTGGTATTGCAGTAATCGCAGCGCACGCTCACGCTTCCCTGCTCGCTGAGCACCGATTCGATTTCTTCCTGTCCCAGCATGCGCAGCATGTCCCCGACCTTCTGCCTCGAGCAACTGCAGGCAAAGCGCACGGGCCGTGCATCAAACGCGTGGAGCGCTTCCTGCCAGAACAGCCGATGAAGGATCTGCTGCACTGGTAGATCGCGCAGTTCTTGCCCGGTGACCGTATCGGCAAGGTAAAGCATGCGCTGCCAGGCTTCGTCATGCGGGTTTTCAACGGGCGCTTGCTCTGCTGCAGTGGCGCTTGCAGGGTCAGGCGCGGTCTTCTGGCCGCCTTCTTCAGGCAGTCGTTGCAACATCAGGCCTGCGGCCCGCTGCGCGTCGCAGGACAGCCACAGTCGGGTGGGCAGCTGCTCAGACCGGGCCATGTAGCTTTCGAGCACCTGCGCCACTGTATCGCCTTCGAAAGGCACGATGCCCTGGTAGGTCTGTCTTTGCGTGTTGGTCTTGCGTGGGTCCAGCGTGACCAGAAAGCGGCCCTTGCCGTGCCTGTTGACCAGCTCATT
>JBEELY010000209.1:0-8514 GCA_041167925.1 Pseudomonadota bacterium
CCGGCGCCAATGCGCTTGAGCCCGTCATCATGCATGCGCTGGGCTGCGCAGCCGGCCAGGGTGATGGCCAGAGCCAGCAGGGCCCATCGGGAGGAAGATTGAAGAGGATTCATCGTGCGACTTCCGCAGGAATGGGCAACTCGGCAGGAATGCCCAGAGAGGCGTGGAGCAAACGAACCCGCTGACGTTCGATCACTTCGATGCGCCAGTGGTTGTCAATCAGGTCACCGGATTGGGCCAGGATGAGCTGGCCCCCGAGGTTGATCCAGAGCGAGACCGCTTCACCGCGAGCCCGATAGACGCCCATCACCGAAAACCCGGGTCGGGGCGGTGCGGGGGCTTCGACCACCGGGGGCGGCGCGGGCGCAGGAGCGGGTGGAGGCGGCGCCTTGACCGCCACCGGCGGTGGTGGCGGCATCCCGAAGAGCGCGACACCAGCGCGGCCATCGAAGCGCTCGTCGTCTGTTAGGGGGCGATCTTGCGGCCGATCGGCGATCCCAGCTCCGGGCGCTGCTTCAGCCGCGGCTTCCGACGCTGCTTCCGACGCTGCTTCGGGCCGGGCTCCAGGCACTGCTTCGGGCCGGGCTGCAGGTGCCTGCGGCGATGCACGGCGCACCGGCTCAACCACGAGGTCCTGACCGGAGTCCTTGTCCAGACCCAGCAGACGAGCGATCACCAGGACGACCACCACGCCCAGCAGCCAGGGCAACCAGCGCTGTTGTTTCATGGTGTGACTCCTTCGCGCCGGTAGACCCATCGAAAGACGAGTTCGGCATCGACCACGCTGGCTGCAGGCTCCTCGCGGGACAGCCGGATTGACTGCAGTGCCAGATGCGAAGACCGGTTCAGCGCGCTGGCCATAAAGCCGCGTACCTTGCTCCAGGGCTGAAGAAGACTGAGTTCCAGTTCGATCTGGACGATGGGCGAATCGTCACTTGCGATGCGTTGTACCCGACCACTGTCGAGCACGACACCCTGCGCCTGCGCCAGGGCCATGAGCCGCTCGAGATCCTGGGAATGCGTCGACTCAAGAGGCCAGCCAGCCCACTGACGATGCAAGGCATCATCGCTGGCCTGCGAGGGTGTTGCGGGAGCGGCGATGCCGACCGACCCGCTGGACTGGCCGGAGCCAGCAGCCTCTGTCTGGGACCGATGGCCGTGTTGCGTCAGGCGATTCAGACCGATGCTGGCCAGGACAACGACGGCAAGGACCAGAGCGGGCAGCGCGATCATGCCTGCCAGACCCAAGCGCTTGTGAAGACGCCAGACCGTCTTGCGCAGACGTTCAAGCCATGTGCGGTGTTGCGACACAGCCAGTGCGGAGGTCATGGCCGACCTCCGTGACGGGTGCCCTGAAGCGATGCGTCGATCGTGAAGCGCACCTTGGTCGATTCAGGAACCGACTCGAATTCTCGGAGCAGGGCCTGGCCGAGATGGTTGTCCTGCTCCAGCAGACGCACGTACTTCACCATGGACGACATCCGATTGGCCTCGGCCTGCAGACTCAATAGGCCAGTGTTCACATCGGGCTCGAACGACAGCAGACTCACGCCCGCCGGTGCCGCCTTCGCGGTGCGATCAATCCATTGCGCCCAGGGCACCTGCAAGGCTCTGGAGGCCTTCTCGACCGATTGGCGCTGGGCCTGCGTCCACTGCGCCTTGAGCGGCTCAGGCGCGGGTGGCCTTGCGGCCACGGGCGCGACCGGCTGCTGAGCGTCGGCGGTGGGTTCGCCTTTCGGGCCCACAAAAAGGATGGCGAGCCAGAGTGCGAGCGCAAGCGCAGCGCAGCTTCCACTGGCCCTTGTGAGGGTCAGCGGCCCCGAGGGCACGAAATCAAGATCGAATCCCGGACGAATCATGCGGGCTCCAGAGCGGTCCAGCCAGCCGGACAAGACGACACCGGGCCGTCGAACCACAGGGCCTCTGGCAGAAATGCAAGGCCTGCGGTCTGCAACCAGCCCTTGGCCCGCGGCGCCCAGGCGTCTTCACGATCCACGAGCAGACTGGCCACACGAATCCACTCGCCCTGCTCCAGAACTGCAACGCTCAGAAGGTTGCCCTCGATGCGGGCCACCACGCCCTGCGATGCAGGCAGGGCCATCTGCGCCAGACGTACGGCCCAGTGCGGACGCACCGACACCGGCTGCAGGCCTGCCGCTCCCAGAGCTTCATTCAAATCAAGCCATCGCTGCTGCGCGATAGCGCAGGCCAGCAGGCCATCACCCTTAACCTGTACCTGCGTGCAGACCCGCCACTGATCGGCATCCATGGCGAGCTGGCGCGCAAGATGAGACCGGACCAGGGCATCGCGCTGCGTGGCTTTCAGTCTCCAGAATTCGCCCTGCAGGCTGAGCCAGGTGGCCCATTGATCATCAAATTGAACCCGCACCCGCTTCACCCCAAGGAGGTCGGGATGCTGACCGCGCAAGTCGGCCAGAGCCTGCTTGAGCGCCATCGCGCGGGCTGCGGGCAGATCGTCATGATGCACCTGGGCACGGACCTGAGATCCGGCCTTCGGACAGGCCAGCGACAGGACCTGCGCCTGCACCTCCAGCGTCCACTCAGTCGTCCAGCGTCGCCACACGATCCAGTTCCTCAAAAGTAGTCTGCCCCTGGGCCACCAGTCGCAAGGCGGCCAGCCCAAGAGGCTCTGCACCCCGCTCACGCGCTGCGGCCCGCACCTGAGCAATCGAGGCGCGATCACCGACCAGTGAGCGCATCACATCGTCGAATTCAAGGCACTCCATGGCCGCCTGCCGTCCCTTGTAGCCACTGGCCCGACAGGCCGGGCATCCACGTCCGACACGAAGGGTCTTGCCCTGCGCCCAGTCTGCGGACAGGCCGTGCTGCTCCAGCACCTGTGGATCGGGGACGTGCTCGGTACTGCAGCGCGCGCAGATCCGGCGAACCAGACGCTGGGCGATCACGGCATTCAAGGCGGCCGCCAGGTTGTAGGGATCGACCCCCATGGCGCTCAGACGTCCGACCACATCGACCACGTTGTTGGCGTGCACGGTGGCAAATACCTGGTGACCGGTCAGGGCCGCCTGGATGGCGATCTGGGCGGTCTCGGCATCGCGGATTTCGCCGACCATGATCTTGTCGGGATCATGGCGCAGCAGGGAGCGCAGCCCCCGCGCAAAGGTCATGCCCTTGGCTTCATTGACGGGCACCTGGAGGATGCCCGGCAATTCGTATTCCACTGGATCCTCGATCGTGGCGATCTTGTCCAGTCCATCGTTCAGCTCGGTCAGCAGACCATAGAGGGTGGTGGTCTTGCCACTGCCGGTGGGCCCGGTGACCAGAAACAGGCCATGCGGCCTGCGCGCCACGCGACGGATGAAGGCCGCCTGCTGCGGTTCAAGCGACAGCGCATCCAGGGTCAGGCGTTGACGGTCGGCCGAGAGCGTGCCCCGATCCAGCACCCGCAGCACCACATCTTCACCATGCAGGCTGGGCATCACCGAGACCCGCAGATCGATCTCGCGACCAGGCGGGCGCACCTTGAGACGACCATCTTGCGGAATGCGTTGTTCGGAGATGTCGAGATCCGCCAGCACCTTCAGGCGGCTAACCGCCTGGCGGGCCGAGGCTGCGCCATCGATCCGTCCGATGCGGATCAATACCCCATCCAGTCGGTAGCGGATCGTGAGCCCATCGGCATCGGTCTCGAGGTGGATGTCGCTGGCTTCGGCGTTGAGCGCGTCGTATAGGGTGGCATTGACCAGTCGCACCACCGGATCAGCATCGGCCTGCAGTTCGGAGGCACTCAGAAGCAGGCCGTCTTCAGCCCGCGCGCGCACGGTCGACTCGGTACCCAGCGATTCGGCCAGACGGGTCGAGCGTTCCCTGCGCTGAAGCACCACCTGCAGGCCCGGCCGCTCCACCAGCCGCCACTGCACCGAGGTGCGCGCGAGCAGACGGACCCGATGCTCGAGCCACAGGCGGGTGCGCTCGCACCAGGGGTCAGACAGCGCGATGAGCGTACCGCCCTCGGCGCTTGTGACTGCCATCACACCACGGGACAAGGCATCAACCAGAGGCACCAAGGCATCATCGCTGGCCTGAGTGCCAAGCCATTCGCTATCCACGGTTTGCAGGCCGCTCAATGCGGCCAGCCCCTGGGTGAAGTCGGCGGGCTCCAGGCCGCTGGCCTCGAGCAGATGGTCGATGGCAAGGGTGCCAGGATGATCCTGTGCACGCGCGGCCGCGTCCTGCCAGGCAGCAAAGTCCATCCGGAAAGCGGTTTCTGTCATGGGGTTCTCTTGCATCACTGCACCGCAGTCGCCAGCTCGAGGATGGGCACGTACATGAGCACCACCACGGCACCGATCAAGGTGCCCAGCACCAGCATCATCACGGGCTCGAACAGGCGCATCAGCCGATCGATGTCACGGGTGACCCGGGTATCGAGGAGCTGCGCGATTCGGTCAAAGGTCTGAGGCAGGCTCGCTGTACGCTGGGCCACCTCGAGCAGTCGCAAAATCACCGAGTCATCAAAGGGGCGCTGGGTCAGGGCCTGCGCGACCGCCGCACCGCGGCGGATTTCAGCCAGACCCGCCTGCAGCCCCCGCGCTTCGGTTTCGAGCAGAAGCGATGCAGACAAGGACAGCGCAGGCAGCACCGGAACCCCACCCAGGGTGAGGGTTGCGGCGGTGGCAAAAAAGCGGGCGCGATGCAGATCACGCAAGGCCAGGCCTACCCTGGGCAGGCGCTGCAGCAGGCCCTGAAGGTGGCGACGACCGCCGCTCGAGCGCAGCAGCAGGGCCAGCACCACGGGCAGAAGAATCACGATCGGCAGCCACAGGGGACGGGTCTCACCCAGCATCTGCCCCAGACCCAGCAGCCAGCCCGAAGGGCCCGACAGCGCCTGACCGTTCTGGCTCACCACCTGGGCAAAACGGGGCACCACAAATCCGAGCAAAAAAGCCAGCACGCCCAGACCGGTCAGTGCGAGCAGCACCGGATACACCAGTGCCGAAACAATATGGGTTCTGAGGGCCTCGATCTGCCGGGTGACCTGCGCATAGCGCCGCAGGCCCTCGGGCAGGCTGGAGGTCATTTCGCTTGCGCTCACCAGAGCGATCAAGGGCTCGCCGAAGGCCGCCAGATGATCCGACATGGCCTGGGACAGAGTCGCGCCCTGCTCGATACGGACACGCAGCGCGGCAAACATCGCCTGCTCGCTACGACGGGCCGGACGTTCGGCCAGAATCTGCAGGGACTCCCGGATGGACAGGCCGGCCCCCACCAGTTCGGCCAGATCCTGGGCAAACTGGCCGCGATCGATACGTTCTTTTGCGCCGATCCAGCGCGAGGCCTGCGAGGCCCTTGGGCCCTGTGGGGCTTGACCGACAGGCTGAACGGACGCAGCTGCGGCCGCAACCGAGGGCTGCCCCGCAACGTCACGCGTCAGGCGTCCTGTGGCGTCGATCTGCCATTGGGTCTGCATGGGTCAGTAGATGCCGAAGACTCAGTTGGACCGGACGTCGGCGTTTTCGCCCTCGCCGCCGGCCTTGCCGTCAGCGCCCAGAGAAATCACCTCGAAGCCATTAGGCACACCCGTGGTCCGGTAGACATAGGCGCGCCCCCAGGGATCCGCAGGCACGGCTTTTTTCAGATAGGGGCCCGCCCAACGGGCCTCGTCTGCTGGTTTTTCGGACAAGGCCACCAGACCCTGTTCCTGGGTCGGATAGCGCCCTGTATCCAGGCGGTAATGCTCGAGCGCCTTTTCCAGCGCATCGATCTGGGCGCGGGCGACCTTGGCATTGGAGCGCCCCAACTGATCGAAGTAGCGCGGCCCGACAAAGCTGGCCAACAGCCCCAGGATCACCAGAACCACCAGCAACTCGAGCAGGGTGAAGCCCGCCCGGGACAGACGCGACCCGAACCGTGTTGCAACAACGCCCGACGTGCACTTTTTCATGCGAAATCCCCTGCTCATTTCTGAGACACCTCTGCATTGCGGCCCCTGATCTGCGCTGATACGCGTCGCACGAACCGCCCGAGTCTGGCGACCGTTCCTTGCGTGGCACATCCCTTGCAGTGAAGCCATCCATCGGATCGAACTGCGATCCAGCCTGCACAACGGACTTCGCCATGCTGCTTCGCCGCCTCGCTGACCGACCCCTTCGACGCCATCTAACCACTGCCCTTTTGCTTGCTGGTCTGTGGTCTGCACAGTCGGCAGAAGCAGCCGACGGGCGGATCGTGATCCTGACCGAGCTCAAGCCCCGTCAGGCCGTGGGCGGCGAGCCGGTGGTCTTCAATGAGACTGAAGTCCGGGCCGATGTGCAGACCGACCCCCGACAGCAGATCACTGAACAGCTGGGCCGCCTGAGTGTGTCGCCGCAGGTGCAGGCGGTGCACGGGGTTGCCGCGGCGGTTGAAACCGGCACCCAGAAGATCGCAAGCCAACCCCTGCAAAAGGGCCTGCAGCTTGATGTGCTGACCTCGCGCGATGGCGTTGCTGGGGCACTGAAAGCCCCCCTGGGCATCGCCATACGCTTTGAGCAGCACAGCAGCGGGGCGGGTTCGGCAGGCGCGGCGGGGGGCGTGATGTCAGCGGCCGATGATGTTCTGGCATCGAGCCACGCGGACATCTCGATTGCGCCCGGCATGTCGGGCGCCACCGCCGGACTGGGTCGTGCTCTGGACCAGGTCCCCACCGCCAAGATCGGCAGCACCGTGCAGGGTGCGTTGTCGGGGCTGGGCTCAAAAACCAACGGCGCCGGCGATCTGGCCGGAGGCGTCAGTCGCGCGACGGGTGCTCTGGGCAGCAACCTCGCGGGCCAGATCAATGGGGCGCTCGGCGGGCTTAGCCAACGCATCGGAGGCGCGCGTTGACCCGGCAAGCCTTTGCCTGCGCACTGGCCCTGGGCGGGCTGCTGGCCATGGCAGCCACCCCCTGCTACAGCCAGAGTGCGCTCCCGGCAGGATCGTCTGACCAGGCACTGATCTCGGCTGGTGCCCTGGAGGGCCTGCACGGACGTACTGCGGTCAACGTGGCTGCAGGCACGGGCAATCTCCAGGCCAATGCCATGAGCATGGCGGTCGGTGATGCGCCGCAATCCGTCGTTCAGGCCCGCCAGGACATCGAAGGAAGGCCCACTCCGTCAGCAGGCCGCGATGCGTCCAGCACGATCGAGGCAGGCGCCTTTCGCAATCTGCAGGGTGCGATTTCGGTCAACGTCGCCAGTGGTGAGTTCAACCGACAGGCCAATCTGATCAGCATTTCGGTCAGCGGGCTGCCTGGTTCCGGAGCGTCCGTGGCTGAGGCCGTTGCTTCGGACGACGTGCTGTTGAACTCCCGGGCAGGCCCTGCCCCGACCGACGTTGACCCGGCACGGCAGGGGCAGCGCAGCGCCCAGATCGATGCAGGCGCCTTCGCCGGTACATCGGGCATCGTGCAGATCAATCAGGTCGCGGGCATTCAGAACACCGTCAGCAACCTCGTCGTGATCCGGGTGAGCGGCCATGCCGGAGCCCTTTGATCCGGGTGATCTGCCACGCCGGAGCCCTTTAACCCTGCTGAAAGCAATTCGCCGTGAAAAAAATTCTTCCCTTATCAACCCTTGCGGCCACCCTGGCGGTCACCTTTACGCTCGCTCCGGCAGAAGAGAAGGACAACATTACCGCCCTCGGGAGCGGTCGGGCTGACAGCAGAATTACGCAACAGACCGAGTCTGAGGCGCAGGGCGAGGCAAACCGCAGCTCCAACGAAGCACGGATCGATCCTGGGTCTGGGGAGCGTCTGCTGGGCAACCTGGGGATGAACGTGGCCGCAGGGTCAGGCAATGCGCAGGCGAACAGCGGTGCCTTGCTGCGCAGTTCACAGGGCGATGTCTTCGCCACTGCGCATGCCAACGTCAGCCAGTCCACCCGAACGAGTCGCAACGGTTCTACGCAGGACTCGCCCAATGAGGCCAGCCTCGATGCTGCGCTCGCGGGCGCCTCGGGCAATCTTGGCATCAATGTCATCGCCGGCTCGGGCAATGCACAGGCGAATCAGTTTGCACTGGTCGAAGTGGATCAGGCCGGCAACGCAAGCGCGCTCTCCACGGTCGAGCAAAAAAGTGGGGGTGCGAGATCGCAGATGCCATCCGGGCCTGGTCTGAGGGACTCGGCCCAGAGCGCGACCATCAGTACCGGGGCCCTGCTTCATGTGAATGGAAACCTGGGCGTTTCGGTCGGTGCCGGTAGCGGCAATGCTCAGGCGAATTCGCTTTCGGTGATCCAGACGGCCCGCTGAGGCGGACGCTCTGGCCTGCGCGATCCGCCTGCAGACGCCCGCTGCACCTGCCGCCAGATTCGGTGTGACCAAGTTCACGCACACCAACGATACAGCGCACCCAACATCAACCTTTAAGAATTAACCCCTGCCAAGACAAGCCCCTGAAGACCCGCATGAACAGGCGCTTGGCACGGTTCTAGATCTTAAGTAGGTGTCGATCGCCGGCGTCTGGAAAACCTCTGGTGAACCGATGAAGTCTCTCGTGGTCAGTGCCTTCAAGC
>JBEELY010000306.1:0-2893 GCA_041167925.1 Pseudomonadota bacterium
GAGCGCCTCGGTCATGCCCCAGGCCTGGGTGTAATCCACGCCATAGTCGCGGCCGAGGGTTTCGATCATGCTGCGCGGCGGCGCGGTACCACTGGAAAGCGTCTGGCGCAGATGGGGCAGCTTTTTGCCATTGCGCTGCATCCAGTCCATCAGGATGAGCCAGAAACTCGGCACGCCCGCCGTGAGGGTGACCTTCTCCTCATCGAAGAGCGCATACAGCTGGTCGGGCTCGTAGTTGCGACCCGGCAGCACCAGTTTGCTTCCGGTGTAGGGGGCCACGAAGGGCATGTTCCAGGCATTGCCATGAAACATGGGGGCCATGGGCATCATCACTTCAAGCTGCCCGGCGGCATGCCCCGGAAAGAACTCAAACGAGGCCGCAAGCAAGGTTTGCAGGTAGGCCGCACGATGCGAATAGACCACGCCCTTGGGGTTGCCGGTCGTGCCCGAGGTAAAGCAGATGGTGGAGGCGCTGCGCTCATCAAACACCGGCCAGTCCCAGTCGGCATCGTCCTGCTCTGCAAGCAGGGTCTCGTAGCAGATGACATTGCTCAGGCGCGTGGCGGGCATGCGGTCGGGAGCGGCCAGCACCACGATCTCCCGCACCGTCGGAATGCGATCGGCAAAGCTCTCCACGATGGGCAGTGTGAGCGCATCGACGAAGAGCATGCGGTCTTCGGCATGGTTGATGATGTAGACCAGCTGCTCGGCAAAGAGGCGCGGATTGATGGTGTGCAACACCGCCTGCATGCCCGGAACGCCATAGAAGAGCTCGAAATGGCGATGGGTATTCCAGGCCATCGAACCGATGGGCGTGCCCGGCATGATGCCGCGCGCCAGCAGCGCACGGGCCAGCCGCTTCATACGCCCTTCGGCCTCGCGATAGGTATAGCGATGCAGATCGCCCTCGATTTCGCGGGCAACCACCTCGACATCGCCATGATTGAGCGCCGCATGCTCGATGAACTGCGTGAGCAGCAGGGGCATGTCCATCATGAGCCCGGCCATGGCGGGCGCGGGCAAGGCGCCGGCCATGTTCAGACGGCCTCGGTGGTGTCAAAGCCCTCGTAGCCCCGAGCCACCACCTGATTGCACTTCTCGACATAGGGTGGAAAACCCAGCAGCGGCATGAACACCCGGGTCTTGCCAGGCACATTGGCGCCCAGATACCAGGAGTTGCAATGCGGATAAAGCGTGCCGCCGGCCACCTTGTTGACATGCTCCACCCAGGCGGTCTGCGCCTGCTCGCTGGCCTCGATGGTCTTGCGCTTGTTGTCGCGCATCCAGGCCATGCACTGGCTGATCCAGTTCACATGCTGCTCGATCGAGACGATCATGTTGGTCAGCACCGACGGGCTGCCCGGACCGGAGATGGTGAAGAGGTTTGGGAATCCATGGACATTCAGGCCAAGATAGGTGCGCGGCCCGGCGGCCCAGGCCTCTTTCAGACTCAGTCCCTGGCGGCCGCGGATGTCCACCTTCAGGATGGATCCGGTCATGGCATCAAAGCCGGTGGCATAGACAATGTCATCCACCTCAAAGTCCTCGCCCGCAGCCCGAACGCCCGTGGGCGTGATGGCCTCGATGCCGGTCCCGCGGATGTCCACCAGCCGGACATGCGGCAGGTTGTAGGTCTGGAAATAATCGGTGTCCACACACATGCGCTTGCAACCCATCACCTGGGTCGGGCTGAGCAGCTCGGCCACCTTGGGGTCTTTCACGGTCTCGCGGATGCGCGCGCGCAGGAAGTCGGCTCCGATCTCGTTGGCCTTGGCATCGAGCAGCAAATCGCCATAGGCGCCCGTGAACACAAGGCCGCCGGTCTTCCAGCGACGCTCGAACTCGGCGTGCCGCTCTGCCTCAGAGGCTGAGAAGACCGATTGATCATTGCGGGGCAGGGACGATCCGAAGGCGCCCGGCATGCGACTGTTTCGCTCGCGGAAGGCGGCGTAGTCGGACTTGATGCGCGACTCGTAATCGCTATCCAGGGGCGCGTTGCGGGCCGGCACCGAGTAGTTGGCCGTGCGCTGAAGCACGGTGAGCGACTTGGCCTGCCGGGCAATGATGGGAATGCTCTGGATCGCCGAGGAGCCCGTACCGATCACCGCAACCCGTCGGCCGGTGAAATCCACCGGCTCATGGGGCCACTGACCGGTATGAAAGCTGCGGCCGCGAAAGCTGTCCCGCCCTGGAAAGGCAGGCAGGTTAGTCGATGACAGGCAACCCGTGGCCATGACCATGAACCGGCCCCGCACTGCATCGCCCCGATCGGTGCGCACGGCCCATTCGCTCGAGGCCTCATCAAACACCGCCTCGGTCACGCGGGTCTGAAAGCGCATGTCCTGGCGCAGGCCGTAGCGATCAGCCACATGGTTGGCATAGGCCAGAATTTCGGGCTGGGGCGCAAAGCGCTCGCTCCAGTGCCACTCCTGCTGCAGTCGGTCGTCGAACTGGTAGGAATACTCCATGCTCTCGACATCGCAGCGCGCGCCGGGATAGCGGTTCCAGTACCAGGTGCCGCCGACCCCGTCACCCGCTTCAAACACCCGTGCCGTGAAGCCCAGGCGTCGTGCGGTATGCAGCATGTACATGCCGGCAAAGCCCGCGCCCACGATCACCAGATCGAAGCGGGCCCCGGACTCGGGGGTCTCGCTTCGCTGCACTCGCACAACCTTCACCTGGGTGGCATCCACGCTCATCTCGGTTCTCCTCGTGTTTTTTCTTAGCGGTAGATCAGGCTGCCATCATCCAGATCCACCCGCGGCATGGTTTCCTTTTCGGTGGGGTAGTCCTGTCCGTGACGCCAGGGGTCACGACTGCCCTGGCGTGGAAGCAGATGCAGGCCGCGCATGATGTAGCCCGGATTGAAGTTCTCGGGATCGACCCAGGGCTT
>JBEELY010000373.1:0-3274 GCA_041167925.1 Pseudomonadota bacterium
CGCGGCAAGCGCCAGACTCTTGCGCCGCAGACTCACCAGAAAATTGCGGGCATACAGGCGGCTGAACCCGCTCCTGAGCGCCACTGCACCGGCATGCAGGTCCTGGGGCGGGCAAAAAGCGGCTGCGGCCGTGACGAAGCGGGCAGTCTCGCCCTGTTCGCCCAGCCATTTGAGCAGCATGTTGCCGCCCAGCGAAACGCCGGTCACCAGCAGTGCTGCGGCAGGATTCAGGCGGGCGCGAAGTCGGCGCAGAACCCAGTCAATCTCGGCAGAATCGCCCGAGTGATAAGCGCGGGGCTGGCGGTTGAGTTCGCCGCTGCATCCCCTGAAGTGCACCACCACGCCGGTCAGGCCACGCGTCTTGGCCGCATGCATCAGGGCGCGAGCGTAGTGACTGGCTGAACTGCCCTCCAGGCCATGGAAGAGCACCATCAGGGCGCGGGTACTCTCGGCTGCCGCTCCGATCCAGTCGAGATCAATGAAGTCGCCATCAGGCGTGTCCCAGCGCTCACGCCGGTAGTTCAGTGGCGGCCTTGGACACAGGAGCGCGGGCCACACGGTCTGTGCATGCGCACCCGGCAGCCACGCGGGCGCGCGGTACGGTAGCCCTGCCACCATCAGTGCAGACGACGGCGGTCGGTGGCCTCCGATGCATCGCGCCCAGGGCCGTCCGCATCGTCGGTGTCTTCCAGATCGTCGCTATCGTCGCTGTCGTCGGGCTCGTCTTCGGCCACGCCCGCATGGTGCATCAGCATTCGCCAGCCCTGGGGTGTGCGCACGAAGATATTGGTGGCGATCACCTCGACTTCCTGCGTGCCTCCAGGCCCGCTGACCGCAATCACTTCGATCAGGCTGTGCACGGCCATGTCGGCGGTGCGTACCGCATGCACGCGGCTTGGCCGGATGTGCAGTCCGCCGTGCGACAGGATGTCCCTGAACGAGGCCTCGACCGCGGTCCGTCCGATCAGGCGGGGCCCGCTCGGATGGTTGCAGACAATGGCGTCATCATCGGCCCAGAGCGCCATGACGGCGTTCAGGTCTCCCTTGGACAGGGCCGCATAAAAGGCGGTTTCGACGGATTCGGCAGAGGGCATGGGTGCCCGGGCACTCCGGGTTCAGTGTCCCTTGAGCGCCACGCCCGGCTTGAGCCGGTACTCGGTGCTGCAATACGGACAACGGGCCTGCCCCCCATGGGTCAGGTCCAGAAAGACCCGGGGATGGGCACTCCAGGTGCTCATACGCCGATTGGGGCAGAAGGCGGGCAGATCGGTGGCGTCGAGCTCGACCACACTAGAGGCCGCGCTGCCCTGCGATGACGCTGCCATCGCAGGTGTGGCCGGATCCGATGAGGATGAAGAAGCCTTGCTCATGATGTCGGTCTGGATGGGGCGACTCAGACCGGGCTCAGCCAGCGCTGATAGGCCGGCGCTTTACCGCCCACCACATCAAAGAACAGGGCTTGCAGCTTCTCGGTCACCGGGCCGCGCCGGCCTTCGCCGATGGTGCGGTCATCGAGTTCTCGGATGGGCGTGACCTCAGCGGCGGTGCCGGTAAAGAAGGCCTCATCGGCGCAGTACATCTCGTCGCGGGTGATGCGCTTTTCGATCACGTTGTAGCCCAGGTCGCGGGCCATTTGGATGACCGAATCCCGGGTAATGCCGTCGAGGCAGGAGGCCAGGTCGGGCGTGTAGAGCGTGTTGTTGCGCACGATGAAGACATTCTCACCCGCGCCCTCGGAGACATAGCCTTCGGTATCGAGCAGCAGCGCTTCGTCGTAGCCGTTGGCGGTGACTTCCTGGTTAGCCAGGATGGAGTTGATGTAGTAGCCGCTGGCCTTGGCGCGCACCAGCGAAATATTCACATGGTGGCGCGTAAAGGAGGATGTCTTGACCCTAATGCCCTTGGCCATGCCGTCTTCGCCCAGATAGGCGCCCCAGGGCCAGGCCGAGACCGACACATGCACGGTATTGCCCCGGGCCGACACACCGAGCTTTTCGGAGCCAATCCAGGCGATCGGCCGCAGATAGCAGGACTCGAGCTGGTTGGCGCGCACCACTTCCTTTTGGGCCTCGACAATCTCCTCGAAGGAGAAAGGCATGGTCATCTGGAAGATCTTGGCGGAGTTAAAAAAGCGCCGGGTGTGTTCCTGCAGGCGGAAGATGGCCGTGCCGCTGTCGCTCTTGTAGGCACGAACGCCTTCAAACACGGCCATGCCGTAATGCAGCGAATGGGTCAGGACGTGAATCTTCGCGTCACGCCAGTCCACCAGCTTGCCGTCAAACCAGATCTTTCCGTCGCGGTCGGCCATCGACATGGTGCGTTCTCCCGGGAATGGAATGCTTAGCCAAAGCGTTCGATTGTAGCCGCATCGGGCCCGCAGGGTCGCTCGGTACAATGGGGTGATGATTCCAGCCCACCTGCCCGCACAACTCGGCTTGCTCTGCGTCATGCAGGCATTGCTGCTTACCAACAACGTCACGCTGATTGCGGTCAATGGTCTGGCCGGTGCGGCACTGGCCGGCAACCCCATCTTCGCCACGCTGCCCGTCACCGGCTATGTGCTAGGGGCAGCGCTCACCAGCATGCTGGCGGCGCGCTTCATGAAGGCCAAGGGTCGCCGTGCGGGCTACACCCTGGGCTCTCTCTTTGCGCTGGCCGGCAGTCTGCTGGCCTGGCATGCGGTGGCCGAGCGCAACATGGCCCTGCTCGTGTTTGCCACCTTCGTGCTGGGGGTTTACAACGCGTTTGGCGCCAGTCTGCGGTTTGCCGCGGCCGATGTGGCCGATGCCTACCAGCCCGCCTTTCGGGCCAAGGCGATCTCCCTGGTGCTTGGCGCCGGCATTGTGGGCGGCATTGTGGGGCCCGAGTTGTCCAAGTACACGCGCGAGTGGTTGCCCACGCTGTTTTCCGGCACCTATCTCACCCTGTCGCTCTTTGCGCTGGCGTCGCTGGTGCTGGCCCAGGGGCTCAAGCTGCCTGAGTCGCAGGTGAGTGCAGCGCAGGGTGAGGCCCGTCCGCTGCGGGTCATCCTGGCCCAGCCCGCGGCCTGGGCGGCGGTGCTGATCGCAGCGCTCTCCTATGGGGTCATGAACCTGGTCCTGGTGGCCACGCCCCTGGCCATGGAGGTCTGCAGCCATCCGTATTCCGCAGCGGCCCGGGTGCTGGTCTGGCATATCGTGGGCATGTTTGCGCCGGGGCTCGTCACCGGGTCGCTCATCGGACGCTTTGGCACCATCCAGATCATGCTCACCGGCTGCGTGCTGATGTTCATCTG
>JBEELY010000045.1:0-4774 GCA_041167925.1 Pseudomonadota bacterium
CCCGATATCGGCATTTTGTCTGAGGAGTTTCTGGAGGATGTGCGCCACATGAAAGAGCGCAACCTCGCAGTCGAGCTGCTCGAGCGCTTGTTGAAGGACGACATCAAGTCGCGCTTCAAAACGAATGTGGTTCAACAGGCTAAATTCTCGGAGTTGCTTCAGCAAAGCCTGCAGCGCTATCGCAACCGCGCCATCGAAACCGCCCAGGTGATCGAAGAGCTGATCGAGATGGCCAAGAAGTTCCACGCCGCCGCACTGCGAGGAGAAGAGCTCGGGCTCAATGGCGACGAGATGGCCTTCTATGACGCCCTGGCGACCAACGAAGCCGCAGTGCGCGAGCTGGGCGACGAGACGCTGAAGGCCATTGCCGTCGAGCTCACCCAGCGACTGCGCTCATCGGTCACGGTGGACTGGTCGGTGCGAGAAACCGTACGCGCCCGCCTGCGCGTGATGGTCAAGACGCTCCGCAAGCGCTACAAGTACCCGCCTGCCCGTCAGTATGAGGCCACCGAGACCGTACTCAGGCAGGCCGAGTCGCTTTCGGAGGCTTGGGTGGGAGGGTAGACCGCAGCAAGAAAATGGGTGTTATAGGGCGTAGGATTGGATGCTTCAATCTGAAGAGTCGTTCACAGGTGTTGAACCAGCTCTTGCCGTAGAAAGGCCAGTGGCAGTGGCTTCCGAGGAGCCTGCCAGATTGCCCGTCTCGGGTGTCTCTAACGTAAATGTTGCGTGGTCTCGTGACCAGAGGTGTCGCTAGTACGCCTGATACACCCGGCTCGACCCATCTCGCGCCACCAGCAGCACCTCATAGCGGTCCTTGCGATTGCCGTAGACCGCACCGTCCATGCCGGGCGAGCCGATCGGCATGCCGGGCACGGCCAGTCCCAGGGCCTGGGGTTTGTCCTTGAGCAGGCGATGGATCTCGCGTGCGGGCACATGGCCCTCGATCACATAGCCGCCCACCACGGCGGTATGGCAGGACCCGAATTGTTGCGGCATACCCAAGCGGGCACGCACGGCGTTGTTGCCTGTCTCATTGGTCTTGGTGCGAAAGCCATTGCGCTGCAGATAGTCGATCCAGTCCTTGCAGCAGCCGCAGTTGGGGTCTTTCCAGACCTCCACTAGCGGCTGCGTCTGTGCCAAGGCGAATCTTGCAGGGACGCACAGCGTGGCGGCCAAACCCAGTCCCGCCACCAAGGCACTGCGGCGCGAGGGCAGCGCAGCACTTGAATGCGGGGAGGGCGCGGCGATGCGGGTCGGCGCAGCATGGACGATCGTCATAATGGGATTCCGGATCGATGCACTTGCCATGTCGGCAGTGGAGCCTCAGTGTATCGGCACTCATTCAGATCCGGAGACATCACCATGAAGCGCATGCGTCGTTCTGCCTTGCATCGTCTTGGCGGCTGGGTAGCAGCCCCCGCTTTCCTGTCTCTGAGCGGGCATGCGCAGTCTCAGACGCAACCCCAGGCTCAAAGCAGCCCAGGCGCGGTGACTCGCATTCTGGTGGGCTTTCCGCCGGGGCAGGCGACCGATCAGGTGGCCCGCATGGTGGCCGAACGCCTGAGCGCTGCACTGGGCTCGCCTTTCATTGTCGATAACCGTCCTGGGCAGGGCGGCAGTCTGGTGCTGAGCCAGCTGGCCAAGGCCCCCGCCGATGGCCTCACGCTCACACTCTCGGCGCTCGCAGGCTATTCGGTCAATCCTTACCTTTATCGCAATGTGAGTTACGACAGCGTGCGCGACTATGCACCCATCGTGATGGTGGCGGATCTGCCGCTGGCCCTGGCGGTGCATCCCTCGGTGCCGGCCAACTCGCTGGCCGAGCTGCTGGCCTATGCGCGCGCCAACCCCGAAAAGCTGGCCCATTGTTCCTCGGGCAGCGGCACGCTCTCGCATCTCATGATGGAAGACCTCAAGCAAAAGGCGGAGGTCAAGATCCTGCATGTGCCTTATCAGGGCAGCCCCAAGGCCATGATCGATCTGATCGGCGGCAATGTGCAGGTAGGGCTGGATACCGTGACAGTGCTGGCACCCCATGTGCGTTCGGGCAAGCTCAAGCTGCTGGCCGTGGGTACACGGGCCCGCCTGCCTGCCTTTGCGGACACACCCACCATTGCCGAGTCGGGCTTTGCAGGCTTTGAGGCCGTGGCCTGGATTGCCATGAGTGCGCCCGCAGGCACGCCGCTCGCATTGCGCGAGCGCATCAATGCCGAGGTGAACAAGGCCTTGCGTGAGTCCGAGTTTTCGCAAAAGCTGCTGGCCATCGGTGCGCAGCCGCGTGGGGGCAGTGTGGACGAGCTCGGTGCGATCTTTCGAAGCGAGCAGCAGCGCTGGAAGGCTCTGGTCGAGCGCACTGGAGTGAAGGCGGATTGATCGCTGTCGCGCGGCAATCGTGAATCGGGCCGTTTCCTTGAAGCCTCAGCACCTCTTTTACGGCTGGTGGGTGGTGCTGGCCTGCTTCGTGATCGCCTGCTTTACCTGGTCCCTGGGGCTTTTCGGAGCCAGTGTTTATCTGCAGGTGGTCACGGCCGAGCGCGGCTGGCCAATCGGCACGGTGGCCTTTGCGATCACGGTGTTCTATTTCACCAGTGCCTGCTTGCAGCGGCTAGTGGGTCGCAGTATTGATGAACGTGGACCCCGGCCCGTTTTGCTGATTGCGGCCATCAGCCTGGGCGTTGGCGTGGCTCTGATCGGCCAGGTTCGCGAGCCCTGGCATCTCATGCTTTGTTTTGTGCTGGTGGGTGTGGGCTGGTCAGCACTATCGACCACCGGCCTGTCGGCCACCGTGGCGCCGTGGTTCGAGCGCCATCAGGGTCGGTCCATGACGCTGGCCATCATGGGGGCCAGTGTGGGCGCCATGGTGGGCGTGCCGGTATTGCTCTTTCTGGTGGGGCGCTATGGCATGGCGTCGGGCTTTGCTATCGCGGGCCTGACGACCACGCTGGTGCTGCTACCCATCATTGCCGTCGTGCTGCGCTACAAGAACCCTCAGGCCCTGGGCTTGCAGCGGGATGGCGATTCAGCTCCGGCCATCACCGAGCAGCCCCAGCCAGCGGCTGAGCCTCCGCTGGCCAATGGGCTTCCTTCGCGCAAGGCAGCCTGGCTCCTCTGGAGTGCTGCGGTGGCCTTTGCCCTGGGGCTGATGGTGCAGATCGGCTTTGCCACGCACCATGTCAAGCTCGCCCTGCCGCACATGAGCCTGACCGAAGCGGGGTGGCTGGTGAGTGCGACCGGCCTGATGGGATTCCTGGGGCGTCTGGTGTTGGCCCGCATCGTGGACCGCGCGCCAGTGCGATGGCTTGCCGCCGGGGCGCTCACCGCGCAGGTGCTGTCCCTGTGGGCCATCGTGATCTGGCCCAGTGCAACGGTGCTTTGGATCGCCAGTCTGATCTATGGCTATTGCGTGGGGCATGTCACCACGCTCGGTCCGATCGTGGTGCGCAGAGAGTTTGGCGCGGCTGCCTTTGGCACGCGCTATGGCAAGGCGGCCATGCTGATCCAGTTCACCTCGGCCATGGGGCCCGCCTTCATGGGCTTCATGCGCGATGCCTTCGATGCCTATGCACCGGTGCTCGCCCTGTCTGCGCTGCTCAACCTGGTGGCGGTTGTTGCACTGGTGGCCGGCCGACGCATGGCCAGAGCGGGCTCTGATTGATCCAGAGAAATCAATCGCCGGCAGGCGCTTGCGCCATCAGCAAGCCCACGCCCAAAACGATCATCGCGCCGCCGGAGGCCTGCTGAAGCTGGCTCATACGCCGGGCTCGACCGATCGCCACGGTACGGATGCGATCTGCCGCAAAGACGACGACCAGATCGACCAGCGTGTTGAGGGTGACCGAGATCAGACCCAGCATGATGAAGTGCAGCCCAGGCGCGCCGGCTTCGGGCGTGATGAACTGGGGAATGAAGGCCAGAAAGAAGATCGCCGTCTTGGGGTTTAACGCCTCGACAGCAATGCCCTCCCGAAAGGCGCGCCGCGCGCCAGTCTTCATCTCCGCAAGCTGGAGCGATTCAGGCGGCAATGATTCAACCGGCGCTTCAACCAGCGCTCCGAGGCTTGCTCGCGCCTGCCGAATCGTGCGGACTCCGAGCAGGATCAGATAAGCCGCACCGATCCACTTGAGCACCGTGAATGCGGTGGCACTGGCCATCAGCAAGGCCGAGATGCCCACCGCACCGGCCAGCACATGCACCAGACCCCCCAGCCCTGTGCCCAGACTGGAGGCGATGCCCTCGGCGCGGCCGGCGGCTAGCGTGCGCGCTGCAACATAAAAGATACCCGGCCCGGGCGTGATGGCCAGTAGCGTCGCGGCTGCAAGAAAGAGCGCGAACTGCGAGAACTCCGGCATGGGGGCCCTTTCCCGCCTTAGTGGTCGGCCTTACTTACTGACTTGACTTGCTGGCCAGTGCGCCCTCGATCGCCCGGGTCATGCTGCCGCTACCCGGGGATGTCAGGCTGCCGTAATGGGCGATCGCCTTGCCATCGCGGCCGATCAGATACTTGTTGAAGTTCCAGGAGGGGGCGCTGCCCGTGGCCTTTGTCAATGAGGCAAAGAGCGGATGGGCGTCGTTGCCACGCACCGCGATGGTGGAAAACATCGGGAACTTCACGCCATAAGTGTTGAAACACAGGTCGGCGGTCTTTTTGGCATCGGCATCTTCCTGCCGAAAATCATTCGACGGAAAGCCCAGAACCACCAGGCCACGGGCGGCATACCGGGCGTTGAGTGCCTCCAGATCCTTGAACTGACCCGTAAAGCCGCAGTAGCTC